>NZ_JBAMDH010000033.1:0-72257 GCF_036961685.1 Massilia sp. DD77 | reverse complement strand
CGGCGTCGTCATCCGAGCGGGTGTGCACGCCCATCACGATGCCGCCGCTCTTGATGCCTTCCTCATAGTGCTTGGCGCGTTCTTCCGGGATGCCGGCGCCGATCAGCGCGCCGATCAGGCCGCCCGTGATGCCGCCCGCGCCGGCGCCGGCCAGGGCTGCCGCCAGCGGACCGGCCACGACCACGCCCAGGCCCGGCAGGACCAGGGTGGTGCCGACCGCGGCAATGCCTGCCAGCACGGCGCCGATGGTGCCGCCGATGCCGGCGCCAATGCCGGCGCCTTCGGCGGCTTTGCTGCCCAGTTCGGTATCGGTGTCGCTGAAGTGGGTCTTGCGGGTGGTGTCCGACATCAGGAGGTTGACGTCGTCGCGGCCATAGCCGCGGTCCGAGATCGAACCATAGGCGCGCTCGGCGCTGGCACGGTCCGGGAACAGGCCGGTCACCATGCGCGAATTCGAGTTCTGTTTGGTCGTATCGTAGCTGCTCATGGAAAATCCCTTTCAAGGTTCAGGTGCCGAAGCGTTACAAAGATGTATTTCAGATTCGTGTTGCAAGTCCTGAAACCTTATGCCTCGACCTCTGCCTCTTCTGTTCGCTGACGCACCCAGCCTCCGAGTTTTTACGCGGGGCCGAACAGCCGCGCAATTTCGGCATCTAACGTTCGTTGCCGCACCGACCTGATGGGGAGGGGTCACTAGACTTTTTTCCATGGCCACGGCAAAAAATTTGGCCTGGGGTATGTTTTTCCACTACGAGGAGGAATCAACATGTTATTCATTATCTGGATCGTTGTCGGTGGTATCTTGGGCTGGCTTGCCAGCATGGTCATGAAGACCGACGCTGAACAAGGCATGATTCTCAATGTCGTGGTCGGCATCGTCGGCGCCTTCCTGGGCGGCTGGCTGCTTTCCCCGCTGTTTGGTTCCGGCACCATCAATTCAGATGACTTCAGTGTCTCGTCGCTCCTGGTTTCGTTCCTGGGCGCCGTGATCCTGCTGGCCATCGTGAATCTGCTGCGCCGCGGCCGTGTACGCTAATAACAGTGAGTAGCCCCTTATAAACCAACGCCCTGTGCGTTGGTTTTTTTGTTCCTGCGGTTCGACAGATGAGCTCAAAAATGTTCTGGACAGCACTTATAACGTGCGTCGTGACGCTGATCGTCGGTTTCCTCGCGCTGAATTTCATGCCGAGCGAAAAGCAGATCGAGCGCCAGCTGACGCGCCAGTACGATACGCACGACCCGCAGTTCCGCCGCTCGCTCGGCGTGCTGCTGGGTCCTCCTATCCTCGAAGGCAACAAGATCGAGGTCCTGGTCAACGGCGACCAGATCTTCCCGGCCATGCTGGAGGCAATCCGCTCGGCCAAGGAAACCATTACCTTCGAAACCTACATCTATTGGTCGGAAGAGATCGGACGCGAATTCTCCGAGGCCCTGGCCGAGCGCGCGCGCGCCGGCGTCAAGGTCCACCTGATGCTCGACTTCATGGGCAGCATCAAGATGGAAGATTCGCTGCTGCAGGAAATGAAGGACGCCGGCGTCAACGTCCAGCGCTACCACAAGCCTGTATGGTGGAAGCTGGCGCGCATGAACAACCGCACCCACCGCAAGCTGCTCGTGATCGACGGCAAGATCGGTTTCACCGGCGGCGTCGGCATCGCCGACCAGTGGCGCGGCAATGCCGAAGACAAGGAGCACTGGCGCGACAACCATTACCGCGTCGAAGGCCCGGCGGTGGGCCAGATCCAGGCCGTGTTCATCGATAACTGGGTCAAGGCCACCGGCATGGTGCTGGACGGACCCGAATACTTCCCCGCGCTGGAGCCGAAGGGCACCATGCCGGCCCAGATGTTTTCCAGTTCGCCCACCGGCGGCAGCGAGTCGATGCACCTGATGTACCTGATGGCGATCACGGCCGCGCGCAAGACCATCGACCTGTCGGCCGCCTACTTCGTGCCGGACGACCTGACCATCCGCACCCTGATCGCGGCCGCCAAGCGCGGCGTGCGCGTGCGCCTGATCACGCCGGGCAAGATCATCGATTCCGACCTGGTGAAGGCCGCCTCGCGCGAGCGCTGGCCCGAGCTGCTGGCGGCCGGCGTGCAGATCTCGGAATACGACCCGACCATGTTCCATGTGAAGTCGCTGGTCGTGGATGCGCTCCTGGTCTCGGTCGGCTCGACCAACTTCGACAACCGCTCCTTCAGCATCAACGACGAAGCCAACCTGAACGTGATGGACGAGGAATTCGCCCGCCGCCACATTGAGATCTTCGAGGCAGACTGGGTGCGCGCCACCCCGGTGTCGCAGCAGAAGTTCGCCAAGCGGCCCTGGTACCAGCGCCTGGCGACCTGGGCGGTGTCGCTGATCGGCAAGCAGCTGTAAAGACGAAGGGGGGATTCCGCCGGAAAACATCACATTTTCGCGTCGAAATACTGGTTGACGAGCTGTTCTGACATACAGATACTCTTGGGTGCTCCACGGAGACATGTTTCTTACCCACACCTAGATCGACGCGAATGAAAAAAACCCTCCTCTCGCTCGCCATCCTGAGCAGCTTCGCCGCGCACGCGGACGAAGGCATGTGGATGCCGCAGCAGCTGCCACAAGTAGCGAAGCAACTGAAAGCCGCGGGCCTCAAGCTGGACCCGTCCACCCTGACCAAGCTGACCGAATTCCCGATGGGCGCCATCGTGAGCCTGGGCGGCTGCTCGGCCTCGTTCGTATCGCCGCAAGGCCTGGTCGTGACCAACCACCACTGCGTGTACAACAGCGTGGCAGTCAACTCGACCCCGGAACGCGACCTGCTGGCCAACGGCTTCCTCGCCAAGACCCTGGGTGAGGAACTGCCCGCCGCACCCGGCAGCCGCGTCTATGTGACCGAGGAGGTGGCGAATGTCAGCAACCAGGTCATCACCCCGGAAGTCGCCAAGCTGAACGGCAAGGCGCGCCTCGACGCCATCGAGAAGAACCAGAAGCAGCTGCAGGCCGAGTGCGAAAAAGACGCCGGCTACCGCTGCACCGTGGCCAGCTACTACGGCGGCCTGGAGTTCTACCGCCTGAAGCAGCTCGAGATCCGCGACGTGCGCCTGGTGCACGCGCCACCTGCGGGCGTGGGCAAGTTCGGCGGCGATACCGACAACTGGATGTGGCCGCGCCACACCGGCGACTACGGCTTCTATCGCGCCTATGTGAGCAAGGACGGCAAGGCCGCCGAGTTCTCCAAGGACAACGTGCCCTACCAGCCGAAGCACCACCTGAAGATCGCCAAGGAAGGCTCGAAGGAAGGCGACTTCATCATGGTACTGGGCTATCCGGGCCGCACCAACCGCCACCGCCTGCCGTCGGAAGTGGCCTTCACCTTCGACTGGAACTACCCGGCCTTTGTTCAAGCATCGGGCGAGACCCTGGCGATCATCGAGCGCGAGACCAAGAACGATCCGGCCGCCAAGCTCAAGTACGCCGGCCAGGTCGCCAACGTCAACAACTACTACAAGAACCGCAAGGGGATGCTGACTTCCTACCAGAACAGCGATTTCCTGCAGCGCAAGACCGCCGAGCACGACGCCCTGAAAGCCTGGGTCAACGCGAACCCGGCCCGCAAGGCGCAATACGCCGCCGACATCGACGCGGCCGAGAAGCTGATCGCCGAACGCGACGCCGGCACCAAGAAGAGCTTCTTCCTGACCTATGCCCAGCCGAAGTTCCTGAGCTCGGCGCGCGCCCTGTACCGCCTGGCCAACGAGCGCACCAAGCCGGACGCCGAGCGCAAGGCCGGCTACCAGGAACGCGACATGGCGCGCCTGACCGCGGTCATCACCGGCCAGGACCGCACCTACGACGAGAAGGTCGACAAGGCCTTGGTGCTGAACTTCCTCACCAAGTACAACGCCCAGCCGGCGGCCGAGCACGACGCCGCCTTCGACGCCGCCCTCGGCATCAAGCCGGGCATGGGCGAGGCCGAGCTGAAGGCCGCCCTGGACCGCATCTACGCGGGCTCCAAGCTGGCCGACAAGGAAGAGCGCCTGGCCTGGCTGAAGAAGTCGCCGCAGGAATTCCAGGCCTCGAACGACAGCTTCATCAAGGCCGCCGTCGCGATGTACGACGCCGGCATGAAGGATGAGGCCAAGGACGAGGAACTCGCCGGCAAGATCCAGCAAGCCTACGGCAACTACATGAAGGCCAAGATCGCCTACATGAACAGCAAGGGCCAGGCGGTCTACCCGGACGCCAACGGCACCCTGCGCGCCACCTTCGGCAAGATCGCCGGCCGCCCGGTCGGCGCCGACGGCACCACCGGCTGGACCGCCTTCACCACCGTGAACGGCGTGGTCGCCAAGCACACCGGCGAAGGCGAGTTCAACGCCCCGGCGGCCCAGCTGGAAGCGATCCGCAAGAAGGACTTCGGCAAGTACGTCGATCCGAAGCTGAAGACCGTGCCGGTCAACTACCTGGCCACCCTGGACATCACCGGCGGCAACTCGGGTTCGGCCGCGCTGAACGCGAAAGCCGAACTGATCGGCCTGGCCTTCGACGGCACCCTGGATTCGATCATCTCGGACTGGGACTTCAACAAGGCCATGACCCGCGACATCCAGGTCGATTCGCGCTACATGCTGTGGAACATGCAGCATGTCGACAAGGCTGACAACCTGCTGAAGGAAATGAACGCGCTGTAATCACGGCTCGCTTCCCAGAAAGCCACGCCGCCTCCAGGGCCGCGTGGCTTTTTTCATGACGTAGGGTTGGCGGTTTCGCCGCCAACCCTACGTCCGCGCTAGACTTCCGGCATACCAACAAGGAGACCACATGACACATCGAGCAGTATGCTGCGCCCTGATGCTGGCGCTCTCCACCGCAAGCGCGCAGGCCCAGGACAACCCGGACGCCAAGGCCTACGCCAGGGCGCGCGTGGCGGTCGAAGACCTGCAGCGCATCGTCGCGCCCACCGGCGTGCAGGATGCGTACAAGACGAAGATCGGCGGCGTCGAGCAGTGGATCAGCGTGCGCGGCCAGGACCGCGCCAATCCCATCATCCTGTTTGTGCACGGCGGCCCGGCCTCGCCCATCACGCCGACCATGTGGCAGTTCCAGCGCCCGATCGAGGAATACTTCACGGTCGCCAACTACGACCAGCGCGGCGCCGGCAAGAGCTATGGCGAGACCGATCCGAAGATCGTGGGCGAGACCATCCGCATCGAGCGCTACACCGACGACCTGGTCGAGGTGGCGGAACACCTGCGCCAGCGCTACGGCAAGCGCAAGCTGATCCTGATGGCGCACAGCTGGGGCACGATCCCGTCGATGGCGGCCTCGCTCAAGCGGCCCGACCTGTTCCACGCCTATGTCGGCATCGGCCAGGTGATCAGCACCCGCGAGAACGAGCGCATCAGCTTCGGCTACGCACTGAAACAGGCGAAGCTGCACAACAACCTTGAAGCGCTGCGCGAACTGGAATCGATCGCCCCCTACCCGGGCGAGCAGCCGATCACGCGCGAGCGCATCGTGCTGGCCCGCAAATGGCCCCAGCACTACGGCGGCCTGAGCGCCTTCCGCAGCCAGTCCGACTACTTCTTCAAGGGCCCGCTGCTCTCGCCCGACTACAACGCGGAACAGGTCAAGGCGATCGACCAGGGCAGCATCCTGACCCTGGGCCGGCTGCTGCCGGAATTCGTCCAGGTCGATTATTCGAAGGTGACCAGCTTCCCGATCCCGGTGGTGATGTTCCTGGGCCGCCACGACTACACGACCCCGACCGCGCCCACCGAGGCCTGGCTGAAGCAGGTGAAGGCGCCGTCCAAGCAGGCCGTGTGGTTCGAGCGCTCGGCCCACATGATGCCGTGGGAAGAGCCGGGCAAGCTTCTCGTCAGCCTGCTGGAATACGTGCGGCCGCTGGCGAAGTAGTCCAATAAGAGTCACCTGGCGCCCAGTTTTGCGAACCTGTAAGACGACGCACCCGCACTCCCATGCTTAAAGTGCGCCGATAGGCGTCGGTCGCGATCGCCCTTGACCAGCCAGGCGGCATCTTGCCTTTCGTGACCAGTCGATCATTAGATCGTTTTTAGCCCACGCTTGAACATGGCTGGCGTGGCATCCGTGCAATCTCATGCGTGAGGTGCACTTGATCTTCCTCGCAGACGGCCTCTGCGTTCAACTACGTGTAGGCGATATAGCGATCTTCCACAACAAATACGTCTTCAGTACCAATCCCATCATTCAACAAAGGAGCCTCCTGAAACAGATCCTTGCCGTCCCGCGATCACCTAGGCTGTTTCTTGTCAAGTCAACGACGACGCAACCTTGTGAACAGCGATCAGCAAGCCGGAGAAGATCAGCGAAACAACCAAACGCTTGAAAAAAATTGGAGAGAATAACCCATCGCTTTTATCTGAAGCATTCACGCGCACAATCATCGGAGCAAGATTAGAGACAAAAACAATACCTAGCAATAGTAGCGGTGAACAAGGAATGTTTTGCGAAACAATCCCCGGATAAACGATCATTGCGATTGCAATAACAACCGCAAAACATACAGACCCAGCAAAGCCGTAATTCACTTGATTATCCACTGCGTTTTAATTGATATTTACAACAATCCACGTCTGACAAGTCCCTCGTTTCTGAGGAGTAGATGCCGTGATTTTAACTTTCCTGCGGCAGCAGGTTGCAATAAAGCACAACCTACTGCCTGAAAATCTAGCCTACAAGCAATTATTCCCTTGCCATCTCATAAGTGACGTAAGCGATCGTACCGAAAATAAGTGCGCCGCCGATGATGCCAGCCGCGCCAAGACCCACACCGCGCAGTGCACCCACACCGGCCGCACGAGCTACGGCAGCAGCTGCGCCGCCGCCAGCAATACCCCCAGCCACGGCACCGCCAGCACTTGCGTCACCACGATCACCGCCAGAAACCATCGAAATCTCTTCAAACGTCAATACTTGCAATTTAATCTCCAGTAAATGTTAGCCGCTCATTTAGAGCAGGATCATAATTACATCCAGGCCTCTACTGGTCAAATTTACATGCATAATCCATCTGAATCACCCACTACGCATCTAGGATAATCTAATGCGCATGACTCAACTTGAACGAGCCAACTCCAATCGAATTACTTGCACTTACATTCTCCTCAAATCTTCCGCATCTGCTTAATGGCACCAACAGATCAATCCCCGGGTCTTTCAAACCCAAATATTAAGCAAAATGCAAAAGTCTTGGCTTGGTTGTGAAGTGCCACAACATCTGCTTATTGCATGTATTCCGACAACTCAGCCTCAATCGCCTGCGCCAGCTGGTGGATGTGGAAGCCGTCGACGAAGCCGTGGTGGGCCTGGACGGCGAAGGGCAGCTGCACGCGGCCGTTCGGGGCGTCGCGGAAGCGTCCCCAGGCCAATGCGGGAATGTCGGGAGAGCCGAGATCGGCGGTCGGGTGCTGGATCGAGGTGAAGTCGAGCCAGGGAATGCAGGTGATGAAGACCTGTTCCTTGGCTTCGCGCGGCGACATCGTGCGGTATTGCTCGTTCAGTTCCGTCATGGCGCTGGCTTGCGCACGCGCCGCGACGCCGCGCGCCACCCATTCGCGCAGGTCGTCGGTCCATTCGAACTGGGCGAAGTTCAGGTCCTGGTTCTGGTTGATGACCGTGAACGAGGGCCTCAGTCGCTCGACGCGGAACACCTCGCCGTCCAGGACGCGGTAGCGGAAATTCTCGACCTTCAGGATCGACCGCAGCACCGCGCACAGCAGCACGTGGAAGGGCGCCAGGCCCTGCTCCTTGCACCAGGGGCGCAAGTCCGGCAGCTCCAGGGTGAAGCAGATGTTGACCGCCGGGCTGTCCATGCGGTCGAACAGCGCGAAGCGGTCGCGCCGCAGGTCGAACTTCTGCATCAGTCCTCAGTGTCCTTTGTTCAGGCGGCTGTGGCGCACGCTGTACAGGAAGTAGGTGGCGACCGCCACCGCCATCCAGATCGCGAACACGCGGAAGGTGGTGCCCGACAAGTCCTTCATGATGTACAGGCAGGCGAAGACCGACAGGCCCGGGATCAGGTAGGGACCGAAAGGCACGCGGAACGCCTTCTTCGAACCGTCCAGCGGCGCGGCGTCGCCCTGCTTGGCGCGGATCACCGGCACGGCGATCGAGACGACGATGAAGGCGGTCAGGGTGCCCATGCTCACCATGTCCCACAGGAAGGTGGAGTCGACCAGTCCGGCGACCAGGCCCACGGCGATCGACACGATCACGGTATTGCTGACCGGCGCCTGGGTGCGCGGGTTCACCTTCTGGAAGGTCTTCGGAATCAGGCCATCGCGGCTGATGGCGTACAGGATGCGGGTCTGGCCGTAGATGGTCACCAGAGTCACCGAGAACACCGAAACCACCGCGCCGGCCGACAGCACCAACGCCGGCCAGGCCTGGCCGGTGACGTTCTGCAGGATCACCGACAGGCCGGCCTGCTGGCCTTCGAACATGTGGGCCGGCTGGGCGCCCATCGCGGCGAAGGCCACCATCAGGTAGAAGACGGTCACTATCAGGAGCGCGGCAAGGATACCGATCGGGACATTGCGACGCGGGTCCTTCACTTCCTCGCCGGCGGTGGCGATGGTGTCCAGGCCGATAAAGGAGAAGAACACGGTGCCGGCGGCGGCGGTCACGCCGGCCATGCCGGCGAAGCCCTTGCTGTCGTCGGTATTGAAGAAGGGCTGGAAGTTAGCGGCATCGAAGCCGCTGAAGGCGATCACCGCGAAGAACACCAGGATCGCCAGCTTCACCAGCACCATGATGGCGTTGGTGGTGGCCGATTCCTTGGTGCCGCGCACCAGCAGGATGCAGCACATGATCACCAGCAGCACCGGCGGCAGGTTGATGTGGCCCGGGTTGAAGTGGATGTTGTTATGGTCCGACACGAACATCGGCGAACGCAGCTCCGGCGGAATCTGCCAGCCGATCGCGTTCTGCAGGAAGTTATTCAAATAGTCGGACCAGCCGATCGCCGTGGCGCTGGCCGCCAGGCCATATTCGAGCAGCAGGCAGGCCGCGACCACGAAGGCGGCGAATTCGCCGACGGTGGCATAGGCGAAGGAATAGGAGGAGCCGGCGGCCGGCACCCGGCCCGCCAGTTCGGCGTAGCACAACGCGGTCAGGCCGGCCGTGATGGCTGCGATCAGGAAGGACAGCACCACCGCCGGACCGGCCTTGGGCACCGCTTCCACCATGGTGAAGAAGATGCCGGTGCCGATGGTGGCGCCGACGCCGATCATCGTCAGGGGGAACAGGCCCAGCGAGCGCTGCAGGCCCACTTCGGCGGCGCTTTGGCCCTCCTCGTAATGGCGTCCTGCCGGTTTGGTACGGAACAGCTTTTGGCCCAGGGTCAGATTCACGGCTTGTCCTTCGGTGCTCGGTTGAGGCAGTGGGGGCGGCT
Organism: Massilia sp. DD77; assembly: GCF_036961685.1. Classification (NCBI taxonomy): domain Bacteria; kingdom Pseudomonadati; phylum Pseudomonadota; class Betaproteobacteria; order Burkholderiales; family Oxalobacteraceae; genus Massilia; species Massilia sp. DD77. Next base: position 62,839 of record NZ_JBAMDH010000033.1, on the reverse strand, counting down.
CGGCAGCCGCGGGTGTAAAAGCAGCGATTATAGGTGGAACTGCGGGTGAGTCTGCAACGGAGAAATAAAATAGTTTGCTCAAATGATGCACACAAAGTACATCTTTGTTAGAATAGTCCCGTCCGATCGCTGCCGCTGCTATTCAAGGCGCATTTTTTTGAAACTTAAATATGCATAATTAATGCATCAATAAGGAAAATCATGATCTCCGCTGCTTCCCGCCCCTACATCGACGCGTCCGTCCCCGTCCTGCGCGAGCATGGCCTGACCATCACCCGCACCTTCTACGCCAGCATGTTCGCGGCGCATCCGGAACTGACCAAGCTGTTCAACATGGGTAACCAGGCAAGCGGCGTGCAGCAGCAATCCCTGGCCTCGGCGGTGTTCGCCTATGCGGCCAACATCGACAACGCCGGCGCGCTGGGTCCGGTGGTCAGCCGCATCGTGCACAAGCACGCGGCCGTGGGCATCCGGGCCGACCACTATCCGATCGTCGGTTTCCACCTGCTGGGCGCGATCAAGACCGTGCTGGGTGACGCCGCCACCGAACCACTGTTGAGCGCCTGGGAAGAAGCCTATGGCTCGCTGGCGCGCCTCCTGATCGATGCCGAAGCCAAGATGTATGCGGACGCCGGCGTCCAGCCGGGCGAGCTGCGCGCCATGCGCGTGATCGACCTCGTGCGTGAAAGCGACAACGTGACCGCCCTGCGCCTGGCGCCGGTAGACGGCGGCGCCCTGCCCCCGTTCAAGGCCGGCCAGTACGTCAGCGTGGAAGTGGTGTTCGCCGACGGCCATCGCCAGCTGCGCCAGTACAGCCTGTCCGATGCGAACGGCAAGGACAGCCTGCGCATCTCGGTCAAGCGCGAAGACGCCCAGGCCGATATCCCGGCGGGCGCTGTGTCGACCTGGCTGCACCAGAACGTGAAAGTGGGCGACGTGCTGAACGTGAGCCATCCGTTCGGCGACTTCCAGCCGGATACCGAATCCAACGAGCCGGTGGTGCTGCTGTCGGCGGGCGTGGGCATCACCCCGATGATCGCGACCCTGAACCGCATCGCCCAGGTCAATCCGGAACGCCGCGTGATCTTCGCGCATGCCGCCCGCAACCCGGCGCACCATCCGCACCAGGCCGACATCGCGGCGGCGAGCGCGCGCATGCCCTACCTGCACGTGGTGACCTTCTACGAGGATGGCGCCATCGGCGACGCCCTGCCGGGCAAGATGGAACTGGCCCGCCTGCCTTCCTGGCCGAAGGGCGAGACCGACGTCTACCTGTGCGGCCCGCTGCCCTTCATGCAGGCGCAGTGGAACGCGCTGCTGGCTGCCGGTGCCCCGGCCGCCCGCCTGCACCGCGAGGTGTTTGGTCCGGATCTGCTGGACAACCTGCTGTAAGCCGTTCCCGCACTGGTTGAACGCGTCGGCGGCGGAGCCGCCGACGCGGCATTCGTTGCCGTCAAATCATCCGGCACGCACCGGCCTCAATCGAGCAGGTGAATCCTGTCCCCACTGAGACTGCGCTGGGCCGGCTGGCCATACACGCGGATCCCGCCCGAGCCGCTGGTGCGGGCGATCAGCGACTGCTTCACCGTGGCGCGGATGCCGCCCGAACCGCTGGTCCCCAGATCGGCGTCCTGCGTGTTCAGGCCCGCCAGGTCGACGCTGGCCGAACCGCTCACGCGCGCATTCAGCGAGCGCACCGCGCCGCTGGCTTCCAGCCTTCCCGAACCGCTCACGTTCACGCGCGCATAGTCGCCGTGCACATCGCCCACCGTCATGCGGCCCGAACCCGACAAATCCAGGTCGGCGCTGGCACTGCGCAGCTGCGCGGCGTCGATGACGCCGGAACCGCTGGCGCGCGCATTCAGGCTTTCCACCCGTCCCGCCAGGCGCACTTCGCCGGAACCGCTCTTGCGCACGTCCAGCGGCGCCCCATTCAGGTCGCTCACGTCGACCCGGCTCGAGCCGGAGGCGCGCACTTCGCTCAGGCGCGGCGTGGTGTAGACGATGCGGATCGGGGTCTTGCTGCGCACGTCTTCCTCGGTCCAGATGCGCAGGGTATGGCCGTTCGGCTCCGTGCGGATCAGGGGCAGCAGGTTGCTGTCGGCCTCCACCACCAGCGAGGCGGACGGGCCGACCCGCACCTCGACCGGCAGCGAGCCGCCCACGTCCAGGCCGGGGAGCGCCGGGACGGCGCGCTGGTCGCGCGCGGCGATGCCGTTGCCGTTCTCGACGCCCTTGCTCCACATGGTCTGGACATGTGCTCCTTCGTTCGGGGTGACGATGATGGCGCAGCCGCCAAGGGTGGCGAAGGTGGTGGCTGCGGCAAGAGCAAGAAGCTTACGCATGGCTATCCTTTGTGGGTAGGGTTGTCGTTCGATGGGCGCACAGCGCCGACCATGCCACTCTAGCAACCCGCCTGTCCCGCCGCAGCCCGGATGCGACAGGCTGCAAGAAACAGGGGATGAACTGCCGCTCGCCGGCGCGACGACAAGACGTTTGCCAATCTCGCGCTGCGATGTCCGGCTTTGTCCGATACTGCCCGCGTTCTCGTTCATCCAGGCGGAGGCGGCATGCATATCATCATTGGAGGGACCGGCCATGTCGGCAGTGGCGTGGCATCGGCGCTGCTGGCGGCCGGCGAGCAAGTCACGATCGTCACCCGCGACGCGGCCAGGGCGAGCGCATGGCGCACACGCGGCGCCGAGCTGGCCGAGGCGGACGTGCGCGACGCCGATGCGCTGCGAAAGATATTGCGGCAGGGCCGCCGCGCATTCGTGCTGAATCCACCCGCGGAGCCGTCGACGGATACCGACGCCGTCGAACGCTCGACCGTGCGCAGCCTGGTCGCCGCCCTCGAGGGCAGCGGACTGGAGATGGTGGTGGCCCAGTCGACCTATGGCGCGCGTCCGCAGGGTCCGTGCGGCGACTTGAATGTCCTGTACGAGCTGGAGCAGGCGCTGGCCGCGCAGCCGATTCCGGCGCGGATCGTCCGGGCGGCCTACCACTTCGAGAACTGGGACATGGCGCTCGAGACGGCCCGCACCCAGGGCTTCATGGAAAGCACACTGCCGCTGCACCGGCCGATCCCGATGGCGGCGCCGGCCGACATCGGCGCGGTCTGCGCGAAACTGCTGCTGGGCGGGGTCGGACGCGGCACCGACATGGCGGAAGGGCCGCGGCGCTATACACCCAACGAGGTTGCCGATGTCTTCGAAGCACTCCTCGGCAAGCCGATCGAGCGGCGCGAAGTACCGGAGGCGGAGCTGGAAGCCTGGTTCGACGGCGCGGGATTTTCGCCCGCGGCCGCCCGCTCCTACGCCTGCATGACGCGGGCGGCCGCGGCGGGCGAGTGGGCCGAGGTCGGACCGGTACACCGCGGTTCCACCACGCTGCAGGCATACTTCGCGCCAGCGGTGCAAGCGACATAAAAAAACCCGCCGGGGCGGGTTTTCCTTTTCAGCACCGGCAAGCTCAGGCCATGCGCACGACCATCAGGCCAGCCCGCAGGCCAACCCGCACGTCCGGGTTCGGAAACACGACCAGCTCCTCGTCATGCTTCACCGTGTAGAAGGTATCGCCATCCTGCGCGATCACTTCACCCTTCTTGAGCGCGGTGAAATTCCAGGTCTCGCGCCCGACCTTCATGGTGAACTGGTCGGACAGCTTGAGCACTTCCTGCACCTGCTTGAACACCAGCGGCGCGCGCCCTGCCCCGTTGGCCGGCTGCCCGCGCAGCAGGCGTGCCAGCGCCGCGGATGCGGCGGCGAACTGCGACAGGTCGTTCTGGCCCAGCGTGCCCACCCGGCCCAGCTCGACCGTGGTGCCCGCCGCGCCGTGGTGCTCGGCGCTGTAGTAGCTGTAGGTCCCGGCCGACTTCGGATTCATGATGACGGCCTCGATCCCGGCCTCGCCCAGCCAGCCGATCAGCGTGTTGCGCGGACCGTCCGCGATCAGCTCCGGCACGATCGCGAACATCGGATAGTGCGAGGGACGGATCGCGGTGTGCAGGTCCAGGTGCCAGCGCTGCGGCCCGGCGCCTTCGAAGAAGGCGTCGGTGGCGGCGCTCAGGACATCGGCCCGCGCCGCTTCGGCGGTACCCGCCAGGGAACCGCGCTCGGCGCGGAACATGCGGTTCAGGTCCGCATCGATGAAGCGCTTGCCGGCCGCGATCGCGCCGATGTTCCCGACGCACAGCATCAGGTTCACCGCCAGCTCGTGCGGCGCGCGCGACAGCGCTTCGATGACCCAGGCCGTCATTTCGATCGGCCCGGTCTCGTCGCCATGCACGCCGACCGACACCAGCACGCTGGGGCGGGCCGCATCAGGCGCGGCCCCCTTCACCGTGAGAATGCCGGGCGCCGGCAAGCCGACCTGGAAACCGGCTTCCGAGAAGCGCTGCGCGACCGGGCCGAAATCCGCCTCGGCCAGGGCGCGCACCGCTTCCGGCAGCGCTGGAATGCCTGCTGCGCTCATCGCGTCAGGCCGCCAGGCGCTCGGGGTTCGAGCCTTCCGACAGGGCCCACACGTCCAGCATCGCCTGCTCGAGGTCGACCGCCTGGGCATAGCCCGTCAGGCCGTGCTCGCGGGTGACCTCGCCGACGGCCTCCAGGGCGTCACCACCCTGGCCTGCGCGCTCGATCACCTGCAGCAGCAGGCGTTGCTGGGCGCGGCGCAGCGACTGCATCGCATAGTTGCGCAGCTGTTCCTGCGATTTGGTCTGGGCCGGCAGCTTGAGGCCGCGTTCCAGCGTGTCGATGCCGGCCTGCTGGCGCAGGGCCATGCCGACCTGCAGGAACTGCCCCAGGCTCATGCCGCTCGGGCGCTGGACCGAGACCGCCGCGAACAGGAAGGTGGCCAGCGACTCGATGGTCTCGACCGCCTTCCAGGCCGCGGTGAACGGGGCCGGCAGGCCGGTGTGGCCGTCGGCTTCCGAACGGGTCGGGGTCAGGCTGCGCAGCTGGTCGGCCTGTCCGAACAGGGTCGACAGTTCCGACATGCCGTCGGTACCGGCCGGGAGCGACAGCACGCCTTCGATGACGGCGCGCATCAGGCCGCGGGTACGGCCATCGACCGCCACCGAAACGTCGCGCGGCACGTTGAGCGCGTCGGCGTCCAGGGCGTCGAATACCGGCGCCAGGTGCAGCGCCGACCAGGCGCGGGCCCAGGCCTTGACCACTTCGGTTTCGTCGACGCGGTGCTCGGCGGCCAGGTCGCGCAGCATCAGCGGACCGCAGCGGTTGACCGCTTCGTTGGCCAGCACGGTCGCCAGGATGGCGTTGGCCAGCGGATGATCCAGCGGATCGCGGGTGGCGACCAGCTGCGCCGGGAAGTAAGGGCGCAGCAGCGAATCGGCCCAGGATTCCGAGGTCAGGTCGAGCGCCGACAGGGTGCGCTTGAAGCGGTTCTTGACGTTCGCGACCACGACCGCCAGCTCCGGCGCGGTGAGGCCCAGGCCCAGGGCCTTGCGGCGCTGCAGCTCGGCGTCGCTCGGCAGCTGCTCGAGGTCGCGGTTGACGGCGCCCTCCGACTCCAGGTTGGTGATCAGGGCGGCGTAGCCGTCCACCACCGAGGCGCTGGTCTGGGCCTGCGCTTCGCGGGTCAGCAGGTGGGTCTGCAAGGTGTTGTCGCGCAGGACCAGGTCCTCCACGGCGCCGGTCATTTCGTTCAGCACGCGGTTACGGTCGGCTTCAGGCAGCTTGCCGGCGTTGACTTCGGTATCCAGCCAGATCTTGATGTTGACTTCGTGGTCCGAGCAGTCCACACCCGCCGAGTTGTCGATCGCATCGGTGAAGATGCGGCCACCCGCCAGGGCGAACTCGATACGGCCGGCCTGGGTCGCGCCCAGGTTGCCGCCTTCGGCCACCACCTTGCAGCGCAGTTCGTTGCCGTTGACGCGGATGCGGTCGTTGGCGCGGTCCTTCACTTGCGCGTGGGTTTCGCTGGACGACTTGATGTAGGTGCCGATGCCGCCGTTGTAGAACAGGTCGACCGGGGCCAGCAGGATGCGGTGCATCAGTTCTTCCGGCGCCAGCGCGGTCTCCTCGATATTCAGCGCGGCACGAACCTCGGGCGACAGGTCGATGCTACGGGCCGAGCGCGGGTACACGCCGCCGCCCTGCGAGATCAGGCTCTTGTCGTAGTCTTCCCACGAGGAGCGCGGCAGCGCGAACATGCGCTCGCGTTCCTTGAACGAGACTTCGACGTCCGGGGTCGGATCCAGGAAGATGTGGCGGTGGTCAAAAGCGGCCAGCAGCTTGAGCTGGCGCGACAGCAGCACGCCGTTGCCGAACACGTCGCCCGACATGTCGCCCACGCCGACCACGGTGACCGGGGTGGTGTTCATGTCGTGGCCCAGTTCGTAGAAGTGGCGCTTGACCGCTTCGAACGCGCCCTTGGCGGTGATGCCCATCTTCTTGTGGTCGTAGCCGTTCGAGCCGCCCGATGCGAAGGCGTCGCCCAGCCAGAAGCCGCGCTGCACGGCGATGCCGTTGGCGATGTCGGAGAAGGTCGCGGTGCCCTTGTCGGCCGCCACCACCAGGTATGGATCGTCCTGGTCGAAGCGCACGGTGTTCTCCGGCGGGACGATGGCGCCACGCACGCGGTTGTCGGTCACTTCCAGCAGGCTGGCGATGAACAGGCGGTAGACTGCCTCGCCCTCGGCCGCCACGACTTCACGCGGGGCGCCCTGCGGCATCTGCTTGCAGACGAAGCCGCCTTTCGAGCCGGCCGGCACGATGACCGCGTTCTTGACCATCTGCGCCTTCACCAGGCCCAGCACCTCGGTGCGGTAGTCTTCCATGCGGTCCGACCAGCGCAGGCCGCCGCGAGCGACCGGGCCGCCGCGCAGGTGCACGCCTTCGAAGCGGCGCGAGAACACGTAGATCTCGCGGTAGGGACGCGGTTCCGGCGCCAGCGCCAGGTTGCTGGTGTCGACCTTGAAAATCATCTTTTCGCCGTCGTTTTGGAAGTAATTGGTGCGCACGGTCGCCATGCACAGGTCGACCAGGGCGGCCATGATTTCCTCGGTGTCGGCGTGGTTCACGCTCGACAGGCCGGCCTTGAGCGCGGCCAGCTTGGCGGTGCCCGCGGCGCGCTCGGTTTCGCCCAGCGTCGGATCGAAGCGCAGCAGGAAGCCGGTGACGAATTCCTTCACCAGGGCCGGCTGGGTGCGCAGGGTCTCGGCCATGTAGCGCACCGAGAACTTGGAGCCGAGCTGGCGCCAGTAGCTGATGTAGGCGCGCACCAGCTGCACTTCGCGCATCGACAGGCCGCCTTCGACGGTCAGGCCGTTCATGCGGCCGTCTTCGGCTTCGTTATTGAACAGCGCGGTGAACAGCTCCTCGGCCACTTCCATGATGCCCGGCTTGACCAGCTTGGCGCCGCTCTCGTCGTCCACGGCCAGCGCGGTGACGTTGTGGCGCACGCCGTCGGCGGTCTTGAACGACCAGGTCTGCTCGCGGTCGACGGCGATGCCGGCGTTCTGCAGCGCCGGCAGCAGGCGCGACAGCGAAGGCACGTTCTCGCCAGAGTAGATACGGATCGAGGCGTCGGCGGCGGCCTTGCCTTCGCCGCTGCCCGGTTCGATGCGCACGGTGACGCGGTCCTGCTTGCCGTTGTTCAGCACGGCCTGCAGGTCGCGGAAGGCGATTTCAGGCGCGGTGGAGGTGACGAAGCTGACCGGCAGGTTGGCGCCCATCTTGCGCAGGGTGCTGCGCTGGACGCCGTCCTCGATGCCGTTGGTGAGGACTGCGAAGCGGTCATGCCAGCCGTCCAGGACGGCCAGCAGCGGCTGCTGGATGTCGGTTTCCAGGTCGAGCGGATAGCGCGCGGCGTGAGCGATCAGGTAGACGCGGGCCAGCGGGCCGTCGGCCACCAGCGGCTGCACGCGCACTTCTCGCGCGCCCGAGCTGTCCTGCAGGGCCTGGGCCAGGCTGGAGCCGACGGCTGCGCTGTAGCGCTCGCGCGGCAGGTAGACCAGCACGTTCAGGTGGCGGCGGTAGACGTCGCGGCGCGCGAAGACTTTCGGGCGCGGCTGCTTGTACAGCGAGACCACCGAGCTGCACACCTGGGCCAGCCATTCCGGCTCGGCTTCCAGGGCTTCGGTACGCGGCAAGGATTCCAGGATCTCGACGAATTTTTCGGCGCGGAAGCCTTCCTGGCGCACGCCGGCGATCGACAGCACCTTGGCCACGCGGCCGCGCGCGAACGGCAGGCGCGCCAGCGGGGTCAGGGTGGCGGCGCGGGTGAACAGGCCGATGAAGCAGTGCTCGCCCAGGATCTTGCCTTGGGCGTCGGTGTCGCGCACGCCGATGAAGTCCAGCGGCTGGTCGCGGTGCAGGGTGCCTTCGACGTCGGCCTTGACGATCGACAGGGTATCGGCGCGGCGCGACAGGGTCTCGAAGTCGCCAGGGATGTTGGCCAGGCAGGTGCCGTAGATCGGGTGCGCGGTGTCCTGCAGCACGCCGATGCGGCTCGGAATGTCGCGCTCGAGTTCGCGCGCGTCCGGCTTGACCACGTAGTAGGCGTAGCCGAAGGGCTCGAAACCTTCGTTCTTGGCCCATTCGAGGAAGGCGGCCACTTCCTGGCCCTCCGGGGTGGCGGCGGATGCGGCGGCGGCGGCCACGGCGGTCATGCGGTCGCCCATGGCGAGGGCGTCGCGGTGCACGATGGCGGCGTCGTTGGCGACCATGCGGATGCGCGCGGTCAGCGCGTCCAGTTCGCCGAATTCGAGTTCGTCGCTCATCAGGATCAGGACGATCGACTCCAGCGGCGCGCCGGCTTCACCGACCGAGACCGCGGCGCCGCTGGCGTCGCGGCGCACCGGCAGCACGGCGTTCATCACGCCGGCGGCGGTCTGGCGTTCCTTGCGCAGGGCGATCACGAAGGAGTCGACCAGGTATGGCATGTCGTCGTTCAGGATCAGCAGGGCGGTCGCCTTGCCGCCACGGCCGTCGGAGTACGCCATCGAGGCGATCTGGCAGCCGGGGCCGGTGCGCTTGGCCAGCTGCGAGAAGCCTTCCCACAGCACGGGCGCCAGGCTCGCGGGCGCGGTGCCGGCCAGGTCTTCGTCATCGAGCGATCCGAGCCACGCGCCGATCAGCGCATTCACCTGTCCGGTGGAAGCGGCGGCTGCGTGGTTCGCGTTGACCAGCGAGAGCGTCTGGTTACGCAGGTCTTGCGACATGTCATTCATCTTACTTCTCCAAAGTTGTTTGCCTGGCGCGCTCCGGCTTGTGGCCCTGGCGCCGCCCTGCCGTATGGGACGGGGGTGTCCCGTCCGAATTCCCTTGGCGATCCGTCTTACCGCGAACGCGCCAATCCGTTATTAGAACATGCCCCGCGGGCCGGGTCACCCGTCCCGCATGGGCTCCGTGACGTGTCTTTACAGGTCGTACAGGCCCGGCAAGCCGAGGATGCGGGTCAGTTCCTCGAGCGCCGCGGCGCATTCGATCGCCAGCTGCGGGTCGGCCAGGTCTTTCGGCTCGATCCGGTCGCGGTAGTGCTTCTCGACCCATGCCACCAGCTTGGCATACAGGGTCTCGGTCATGATCACGCCCTGGTGCATGGCGGCCGCTTCGTCCTCGGTCAGCGCCACGCGCAGGCGCAGGCAGGCAGGTCCGCCGCCGTTGCGCATGCTCTGGCGCAGGTCGAACTCGACCAGCTCGTCGATCGGGCCGCCGCGGCCGACCATGCCGCCCAGGTAGGACGCGACAGCCGCGTTCTCGCGGCATTCGTGCGGCACCACCAGGGCCATCTTGCCGTCGGCGCGGGTCAGGAGCTGGCTGTTGAACAGGTAGCTGGCCACGGCGTCGGCCACCGGCACCTGGTTTGATGCCACGCGCACCGGCACCAGGTCGGTGTCGACCCCGGCCAGCGCGCGGCGCAGCGCGTCCACGGTGGCCGCTTCGTCGGCGAAGGCCTGCTCGTGGTAGAACAGCACGTTGCCGTTGCCGACCGCGATCACGTCGTTGTGGAACACGCCCTGGTCGATCACGTCCGGGTTCTGCGATGCGAACACGGTGCGGGCCGGGTCCAGGCCGTGCAGGCGCGCCACGGCCTGCGAGGCTTCCAGGGTCTGGCGCGCCGGGTACTTCTTGGGCGCCGGGGCCGAGGGGTCGAACTCGACGCGGCCATAGACGAAGAACTCGACGCCGGCGGCGCCATGGCTGGCGGCGAAGCGCGTGTGGTTGGCCGCGCCCTCGTCGCCGAAGGCCGGCACCGGCGGCAGCGGATCGTGCACCATGAAGCGGCTGCTGTCATGGAAGATCGCGCGCAGGGTGCGCGTGGCCTGCGCGTGCTCCTCGGAGCGGTGCAGCTTGTTGTTCAGGTTGGCGGCGGTGAAGTGCACGCGGCCGTCCTGCGAGTCGGCCGAGGGGCTGACGGTGGCGGCGTTGGCGGTCCACATCGGCGCGGCCGAGTAGGCGCAAGCCAGGATCACCGGCGCCTCGCGGTAGGCACGCGCCAGCACGTCGGCGTCCGTGCCCGAGAAGCCGAGGCGGCGCAGCAGGCGGAAGTTGGGGCGGCCCTGGGGCGGCATCACCGCCTGCGCATAGCCGCGCGCGGCCAGCTCGCGCATCTTGGCCAGGCCCTGCAGGGCGGCCTGGCGCGGGTTGGACGCGCTGCGGACGTTGTTGAAGGACGCAACGTTGCCGAACGAGAGGCCGGCGTAGTTGTGCGACGGGCCAACCAGGCCGTCGAAGTTGAATTCGCGTGCGATGCGCATGGTTCAGATCACCAGTCCTGGCGAGAGTTTCGCCGGCATTTCGAGTTCGGCCGTTTCGATCGAGGCCACCGGGTAGGCGCAGTAGTCCGCCGCGTAGTAGGCGCTCGGGCGGTGGTTGCCCGACTTGCCCACGCCGCCGAACGGCGCCGAGCTGGCCGCGCCGGTGGTCGGGCGGTTCCAGTTGACGATGCCGGCGCGGGCGCGCACCGCGAAGCGCTTCCACAGCTCTTCGGACGGCGACAGCAGCGCGGCGGCCAGGCCGAATTCGGTGGCGTTGGCCACGCGCAGGGCCTCGTCGAAGTCCTTCACGCGGATCACCTGCAGCAGCGGGCCGAACCACTCTTCATCCGGAATGCCGTTGGCGTCGGTGGTGTCGACGATGCCGGCGGTGACAAAGCCGGCGTTCGGGTCGAGCTGCTTCATCTGCAGCAGCACCTTGCCGCCCTTGGCCGCCATCTCGGCCTGGGCCTGTACCAGGCGCGCGGCGACCGCGGCGGAGACCACGGGGCCCATGAAGGGCTGTGGGTCGGCGTTCGACGGGCCGACCTGCAGCTTGGCCGCCACTTCCACCAGGCGCGCGAGGAAGGCCTGGCCTTGCGCATCGTCCTGGATGACCAGGCGGCGCGCGCAGGTGCAGCGCTGGCCGGCCGAGATGAAGGCCGACATCACGGCGTGGTGCACGGCGGCGTCGATATCCTTGATGTCCCAGACGACGAGCGGGTTGTTGCCGCCCATTTCCAGCGCCAGCATCTTGCCCGGCTGGCCGCCGAACTGCTTGTGCAGGGCGGCGCCAGTCTGGCTGCTGCCGGTGAACAGGATGCCGTCGATCAGTTCGTTCTGGCCCAGGGCCACGCCGGTATCGCGGCCGCCGTTGACCAGGTTCAGCACGCCGGCCGGCAGGCCCGCCTGCTCCCACAGCTGCACGGTCTTGACCGCGGTGCGCGGCGCATATTCGCTCGGCTTGAAGATCACGGTGTTACCGGCGATCAGGGCCGGCACGATGTGGCCGTTCGGCAGGTGACCGGGGAAGTTGTAGGGGCCGTAGACCGCGAACACGCCATGCGGGCGGTGGCGCAGCACGGCATTGCCGTCGGCGACCTTGGCGGCGGCTTCGCCGGTGCGCGCGCCATAGGACTGGACCGAGATGTCGATCTTGTTGGCCATGGTGGCGACTTCGGTGCGCGCCTCCCACAGCGGCTTGCCCACTTCCTCGGCGATGATGGCGGCCAGTTCCTCGCTGTGCTCCTTGAGCAGATCGCGGAAGCGGGTGCAGACGGCGATGCGTTCGGCCAAAGGCGTGAGCGCCCATGCTTCGAACTTGTCGCGCGCGGCTTGCGCCGCGCGGGCGACATCTTCCGCGGTCGACTGATTGCTGGTCCAGGTCTGGCGGCCGGTCGAAGGATCGATGGTTGCCAGTTCCGCGCCGCTGCCGGCGAGCCACTCGCCGTTGATGAAATTCGAGACGTTAGCCATTGACGTTCTTCCTTGGAGTGAGGGTCAGGGTACGCACCGTGTCGCCGGCGCGCAGGTGCAGCTGGGCCAGTTCCTGGGCGCTCAGCAGCACGCGGCCCGAGCCGGGCACGGCGCGGGTCAGGATCATGCGGAAATTGTCGAGCCGGGTGTTCGACACCAGCATGTGTTCGGTATCGCCGTCGGGCACGCCTTCGTCGGCCACGGCCAGCAGGCTTTCGCGCACGGCACGCAGTTCGGACACGCGGCCCTGCAGCACCGGGCCGGCGTCGAAGATGTCGACATAGCCTTCGTAGTGCATGCCTTCCTGCTCCAGCAGGCGGCGCGCCGGCTGGGTCGAGGTGTGCACCTTGCCGATCACCTCGCGCGCCGATTCCGGCAGGTAGTCGACGTACAGCGGCTGGCGCGGCATCAGTTCGGCGATGAAGGACTTCTTGCCGATCGCGGTCAGGCCGTCGACGTGGTCGAAGTCCATCTTGAAGAAGTGGCGGCCCAGGCCTTCGTAGAAGGGCGAATCGCCGTTCTCGTCCTGGTAGCCGCGCATCTCGGCGATGATCTTTTCGGTGAACAGCTGCTGGAACTGGGCGATGAACAGGAAGCGGCTCTTGGACAGCCACTTGCCGTTGAAGCCCGCGCGGTACTGTGGCAGCAGGAACAGCGAGCATAGTTCGCTGGAACCGGTCAGGTCGTTCGACAGGTACAGGGTTTCCATCCGGGTGAACACGTTCAGCTCGCGGCTGCAGTGCACCAGGGTGCCGATGCGGTAGTTGTAGAAGGGTTCGGTCAGGCCGACCGCGCCCTTGATCGCGCATACGCCGGCGATGCTGTTGTCCTCGGTATGTTCGAGCACGAACATGTAGTCGCGCTCTTCGGGCGGGATGGCCTGGGCGAACGAGGCCTCGGCGGTGCGCAGGCGCTTGCCCAGCATGTCCGGGTCCGGCTTGAGCGTGGTCATGCCGCTGCCGGCCAGGCGCGCCATGACGATCAGGGCGTCCAGGTCCGACATTTTTGCGGAACGGATTACGAGCATGGGTGGGTCTCCTAGATGCGCACGCAGATGACGTTGTCGCCCTGCGTCACGCCGAGCGCCTGCTGGGCTTCGCGCGGCAGGCACACGACCTGGCTGGTCTCGACCGGCGGGCAGGCCACCGTGACGGCGCGGAAGTGCTGTTCGGTGCTGGCCACGGCGTAGTTCACCAGCGCTTCCGGCGCGCCGGCCGGGCCGGCGGTTTCCACGCGGCGCACCTGCGAGCCGCTGAACGAGCGCAGCGAACCCTTGTGGGCCTGCAGGATCGGGCCGCCGTCGAAGATGTCGATGTATTCGTCGGCCTCGAAGCCTTCCTGGGTGAGCAGGTTGAAGGCCAGCTGGCCGCTCGGGTGGATCTGGCCCATCGCGGCCTGGGCGTCGCCCGGCAGCAGCGGCACATAGACCGGGTAGTGCGGCATCAGTTCGACGATCAGGGTGCGGTTGCGCGCGCCGCCGATGACACGCTCGGCGTCCAGGAAGTCCATCTTGAAGAACATGCGACCGAGGGCGTTCCAGAAGGCGGACTGGCCATCCGCATCCAGGCGGCCGGCCAGCGGCACGAAGAAGCGGTCGCCGAAGCGGTGCGGCGCCAGCACCGCGAACAGCAGGCGCGCGCGCGACAGCAGGGCCGCTTCCAGCCCGGCCGTATCGCGGTTGCGCAGGTAGAAGCCGGACAGCTGGGAATAGGCGGTCAGCTCCGAACACAGGGTCAACGCGTGCACGCTGTGGCTGATGTTCAGGTCGCGCGAGACTTGCTGGATGACGTCGTTGCGGAACGCGAAATAGGTGCCGTTCGAGCCGGCCGACGCGTGGATGGCGGCGGTGCCGACGACCTCGCGCGTGCGCAGGTCTTCGAGCACGAACAGGTAGGACTCCTCGCTCGGAATGTCGACGTGGGCGGCGAACGAGGCGATGGAACGCTCGACGAAGGCATGGATGCCTTCGCGCGTACGCGGCAGCGTGTGCACGCCGGGCATCGATGCCGCGGCCATCGCCTCGAGGGCGCCGATATCCGCGACTTCTACCGGACGGACAACATACATGGGAACTCCCTAACGAGATGCAGTGGAGATGCGGGTCGATGCGCGCCGGCCGGCGCGCCTTCAGCAGGCGGGCCGGCCGGAACCGGTAGGCTTAGCCTGCGAGGAAGGCGTCGGCGGCTTCGCGCATGATGCGGTCGGCTTCCGCGATCTGGGCGTCCGAGACGACCAGTGCCGGCGCCAGGCGCACCACGTCCGGACCTGCGATCAAGAGCATCAGGCCGAGCTTCTCGGCCGTCTTGGTGTAGTCCTTGGCGCGGCCCTTGTAGCCTTCAGCCACCGGCAGTCCGATCAGGAGGCCCATGCCGCGCGGCTTGCCGAACAGCTGCGGGTAGTCCTGCGACAGCTTGTCCAGGTTGGCCATGATCTTGGCGCTGGCTTCCTTGACGCGCTCCAGGAAGGCCGGCTGGCTGATGGTCTCGACGACCTTCAGGCCGACGGTGGCCGCCAGCGGGTTGCCGCCGTAGGTAGTGCCGTGCGAGCCGACGCCGAAGTGCTGGGCGATCTCGTTGGTGGTCAGCATGGCGCCGATCGGGTAGCCGTTGCCCAGCGCCTTGGCCGAGGTCAGGATGTCCGGGGTCACGCCCATCTGGGTATAGGCGTACAGCGAGCCGGTGCGGCCCACGCCCGACTGGACTTCGTCGAACACCAGCAGCGCGCCGGTCTGGTCGCAGAACTCGCGCAGCGCCTTCAGGTAGTCCGGGTTGCCCGGGATGACGCCGCCTTCGCCCTGGATCGGCTCGACGATCACGGCGGCCACGTCATTGGTGATGGCGGCGCGCGCGGCTTCGATGTCGTTGTACGGAATGTGGTTGATATCCTGCGGCAGCGGCTCGAAGCCCTCGGTGTACTTCGGCTGGCCGCCGACCGAGACGGTGAACAGGGTGCGGCCGTGGAAGGACGACAGGCAGGACACGATGCGCGACTTGTGCGGACCGAACTTGGTGTGCGCATACTTGCGCGCCAGCTTCAGGGCCGCTTCATTGGCTTCGGCGCCCGAGTTGCAGAAGAAGGCGCGGTCGGCGAAGGTGGCTTCGGTCAGGGCGGTGGCCAGGCGCAGCACCGGCTCGTTGGTGTAGCCGTTGCCCAGGTGCCAGAGGGTGTTGATCTGCTTGGTCAGCGCGTCGACCAGGACCGGATTGGCATGGCCCAGGCTCGAGACGGCGATGCCGGAGGTGAAGTCCAGATACTGCTTGCCTTCCTGGTCCCACACATCCAGGCCCGAGGCGCGCACCGGCACCATCGCGGCCGGGGCGTAGGTCGGGACGAGGACTTCGTCGAAGGTCTGCCGAGTGACAGGCCGCGTGGTGACACCCGAATCAAGCTTTGCGTTCATGGCTTCTTCCTCATCCAATCATTAAGGGGTTGTCGCGGGCAGGGTCCCGCAGGTTCGAGCCATTATAGAAACGCAGTCTGACAAGTTCTTGCAGAAGTGCGACGGGGATTTTCATTTTTGCTCGGGGAGCAATATTGTGCGGTGCAGGAGGGAGTTAATGCTTCGGCAACGTCAATGATGGCGCGCAGCGCTTGATACGTCATCCCCGCGTAGGCGGGGACCCAAGTTTGCTGGCATATCCCCTGCGTTCGCGGTCTCACTGTTCAAGGGAATTGGGTCCCCGCCTTCGCGGGGATGACGGTTCTTAGGTTCGTAACAGAGGAGAACGGCGGCGATCAGCGAGCAGCGCAGTTAGCAAGCACTCACTGCCCCAGCTTCCTCTGCCGCTCCTCCCGCGGCGTGTTCCCGAACAAGGCCCCGAACGCCGTCGAAAAATGCGAACCCGACGAAAACCCGCACATCAGCCCCACCTGCACGATCGAATGATTGGTATCCAGCAGCAACTGCCTTGCCCGCTTCAGGCGCAGCTCCAGGTAGTAGCGCGACGGCAGGCTTCCCAGGTATTGCTTGAACAGCCGCTCCAGCTGGCGCCGCGACACCCCCGACAGCTGGGCGATCTCGTCGGTCGAGAGCGGCTCCTCGATGTTCGCCTCCATCAGCGCGACCGCCTCGGTCAGCTTGGGCTGCAGGGCGCCGAAG
This sequence comes from Massilia sp. DD77, assembly GCF_036961685.1. Lineage (NCBI taxonomy): Bacteria > Pseudomonadati > Pseudomonadota > Betaproteobacteria > Burkholderiales > Oxalobacteraceae > Massilia > Massilia sp. DD77. The sequence continues at coordinate 46,544 of NZ_JBAMDH010000033.1, read as the reverse complement.
CGCGCCTGCAGGGCCACGCGCTGGCGTTCGTCCGGGCCGCGCACGCGGTCCACGCACAGGCTTTCCTTGACCTCGGCCTGGACCGCCGCGCCGCACAGCAGCTCGACCAGGGTCAGCGCGAAGTCGAGGCTGGCCGCGCCGCCGCAGCAGGTCAGGCGGTTGACGTCGAACTCGTAGAGGTGGGGGGTGAACAAGGCCTGCTCGGCGAGCGCGTTCGCGTCCGGATACAGGGCCCAGGGCAAGGCCGTGCGCACGCCGTGCAGGGCGCCGGCGTCGGCCAGCCACAACACGCCCGCGCCCACCCCGCCCCAGAAGGGCGCGGCGCGGCAGCGTTCCACCAGGGCGCGGCAGTTGGCGGGCTTCAGGGCCGCCTCGGACTCGTCCGCCACCAGCAGCACCAGGTGCCAGTGGCGCTGGGCGTCGCCGACGAACTTGTCGGGGCTGCGCACATCGACGTGCAGGCGTTCCGGTCCCATCGCCTTGGCGGCCAGGCGCAGCGGCTGGACCAGCGCCGACCAGGTCAGCGCGTCCGGTTCGCCGGCATTGACCAGGAGGACGCGCAGCGGCCGTTCCTGTGCCAGGCGGGACAGGTCAGCAGGCTGCATCTGGGTGGATCGGCGGTGTCATCACTGGAAACCGGGCGTGGGGTGCCCGCGAAAACTGCGTAGTCCACTATCATACCGGAGAACAAAAGAGCGGTCCCGGCACCGCCATGCCGGAAGAGCAAAGCCTTGGCGGGCGGCTATAATCCTCTCTCATGGGGGAACGTTACTTAAAGAGCGTCCGGCTGCTGGCCGAGTGCATGCAGGGCTTCGAGCGCTTTTCGGGCGAGTCGGTACGCCGTCACGGCCTGACGCACGCCCAGTTCGACATCATTGCCACGCTGGGCAATACCTCGGGCATGAGCTACAAGGAACTCGGTGAACGGACCCTGATCACCAAGGGCACCCTGACCGGTGTCATCGAACGCCTGGAGCAGAAAGGGCTGGTCATGCGCGAACGCAGCAACGACGACAAGCGCTCCTTCTTCGTGCGCCTCACGGCGGCCGGCGATCAGGTATTCTGCGACGTATTCCCGCAAGTGGTCGCCCATGGAAAACAATTATTTTCGGCATATAACGAAGCCGACTTCGACGCCCTCGATGCGGCGCTCGCTACCCTGCGCGCCAGCATCGCGCAGGCCAGCCAGGCCGAGGGCGTGCCTCCCCACTCTCCCCAACTGAAGGACTCCCCTTGAAAACTTCCCTGATCGAAGGCAAGAAGCCTGCCCATTTCGATAAGCACATCATCGGCAACCTGCTGCTCGACGTCGCCCCGCTCGACGAGGTGAAGCAGGAAAAGATGCTGATCGGCGTGCGCAACGAAGCCGGCGAGATCTACCGCCTGATCGGCGCCACCAAGCTGAACAGCTTCATGAACGCGGTCGAAGAGCTGTTCGACCTGGGCCTGAGCGACGAACTGCAGGATACCGAAGAGCCGAAGGACGGCTGCGACGCCATCTTCAGCGAACCCTGATCGTCCTCGCCCGACCGCGCGCACGAAAAAAGATGCCGTAGGGCAAAATTTTTCGGCAGCGCGCCATCGGGATAGGGGTATAATTTTTCGATGGACAGACTCACCGCACTCAAGACCATCGCCGCCGAGGCCGGGCGCGGCGAGCTGAGCTTTCCCACCAAGGTGGATGCGACGCTCAAGCTGCAGCGCGCGCTGGGCGAGCCCGACTGCCACATCGAGGACGCGGCGCGCCTGGTACAGGCCGAGCCGCTGCTGGCGGCGCGCACCGTCGCCATTGCCAATTCGGTCGCCTACAACCGCGCCGGCAACGACGTCACCAACGTGCGCGCGGCCGTGCAGCGCGTGGGCTTCCGCACCCTGGGCGCGCTGGCGGCCTCGGTCATCGTGCGCCAGCTCGCCGGCGAGATTACCGACCCCGCCCTGCGCCTCAAGGCCGACCAGCTGTGGGCCCACTCCGCCCACGTGGCGGCGCTGGCCCAGGTGATCGCGCGCCGGGTTTCCTTCGTCGACCCGGAAACCGCCATGTTCGCCGGCATCGTTCATGAGGTGGGCGGCTTCTACCTGCTGTCGCGCGCCGGCAGCTATCCAGGCCTGCTCGATGGCGGCGCCGATGAATGGATCGAGCATGGCGAGGTGGCCATCGGCCGCGGCGTGCTGCTCAAGCTGGGCGTACCGGTCGCCGTGATGGGCGCGATCGAGGCCTTGTGGAACGGCATGCGCGCCTTGCCGCCGGAAACCCTGGGCGACACCCTGCTACTGGCCAACGACCTCGCACCCGTGTCCTCGCCCCTGCTCGAACGCCCCGGCGCCACCACGCCCGAGAGCGCGGCCACCATCGATTTCACCACTGGCGCCGGCACCCTGGCCCAGGTCCTCGCAGAGTCGGCCGAGGAAGTGAAGAGCCTTACCATCGCCCTCATGTAACGCTCGGCGCCGCCGTCCGGCTGGCGCCGCCTCCCCCTGCTCATCCTTTTCTCGTCACATTGTTGCCACAGAGCAACAAACATGCAGATTGATTGCGCTTTTTTGTTTCCGTATGGATATACTATTTCCACACATCAACATTAACGCGGACTTAGCCGCCGGAGTCTCCATGAGCACGCCAAGCACCCATGAATCCACCGTCAACTCCCTTTACCTCGCTTTCTACGGCCGTCCGGCCGATCCCGCAGGCATCAAATTCTGGGCGGAACAGCTGAGCAAGGCGGACGGGGACATCGACGCCATCAAGGCTTCGTTCGCCAATTCCGAAGAAGCGCGTGTACGCTTCGGCAACGATACCGCGGCCGACCGCATTACCGAAATTTACCAGCAACTCTTCAACCGCGACCCGGATGCCGATGGCCTGGATTTCTGGGTTAACGTCGTCAGCAAGGGCCATGCGTCGGTGGCCGATGTGGCCATTTCCGTACTCAAGGGTGCGCAAGGCAGCGACCAGGCCCTGACCTCGCTGCGCCAGAAAGCCGCCGACAGCTTCACTGCCGAAGTCGCGGCTGCGGGCAGCGGCTACGGGGGTATCGCCGCGGTCGAGGCGGCGCGCGTGCTGGTGCGCGCCGTCACCGCGGATGCCACCGCGAGCGATATCGATGCGCTGGTGGAAGCGAGCGCGCAGCTGGCGGACGTCGTCACCGACAATCCGGAAGTCATGGACGCCCTGGGCACCGGCGACGAACTGCTGGAGCTGTTCGACGGCGAAGAAGGCAGCGATCCGGTGGCCCTGGTGGAAACCCTGGCGGAAACCGCCCGCGGCGCCTCCGCCGATGCACACGCGCTCGCTTCGCTGATGAAAGGCGGCGGCATGTCCAACCTCCTCAAGGTACTGCCGGAAGGCATGACCTTGAAGGACGTGAAAGCGGCCATGGGCAAGGGCGGCCTGCCGGCCGCGCTCAAGAAAATGTTCCCGGATGGCGTTCCAGCCAACCCGGGCAAACCGGGCAAGCCAGGCAAGCCCGATGAGCCGACCGATCCGGACAGCGAAGACGGGGTGAGCCTCGGCTTCGACCTGGCCGATACCCCGAGCAAGCTGACCCTCACCGCCGAATCCGCCGTGACCGGCCTGGACAACGCCGATGGCCTGGCCCTGAAGGACTACGGCAGCGGCGCCGCACAAGCGACCGCGGTCGACTATACCGGCGCCGGCCTGGCGCTGGAAGGCACTACCTTGAGCTTCGACGGCGCGCTGGCCGCCGGCCTGTACCAGATGAGCTGGCTGGCGGATACCTTCAGCACCGCGGACGGCCACCTGGCGGCTGGTTCAGCGCTGTTTGCCGGCGGACAGGATGGCCTGTTCGTCCAGGAAGGCTTCAGCATCGCCAAGACCACCGCCGTCAGCGGCGACCTGGCGCGCGCCGCCACGGAACAGGTCAACGAAGCCTTCATCGGCGGCGCCACGGCGGCGAGCATCGCGACCGGCGGCGGACACGATGTGGTGGCCGACCACGGCGGCACCCTGAGCATCGTCATCGACCGCTTCGACAGCGGCGCGGCCGACCTGATCCTGGGCTTCGACAGCGGCGACGACAGCATCGAACTGACGGGCGCGGCTGCCACCGCCATCGACGCCAATGCGGATGGCCAGATCCAGTGGAGCGCCGCGGGCGAAGTCGGCGCAACGACCGAAGGCGTCTCCGTCACGGTCGACGCACAGGTCGTCATCGGGGGCACCGCAGTATCGGCAGCGATGCTGGAAGTCCTGAACGGCAAGCTCGATGTCAGCGCGCTGGCGCTGAACGCCGACTTGCTGATCCTGGCCAAGGGCGATACCGGCGCCGCCCTGTTCCAGTACGTGAACAAGGACGACGACGACCAGATCGATGCCGACGAGCTCACCCAGGTCGCCATGTTCGCCGATGGCGCGCCGGGGCAGGACGATATCGTCCTGGTCGGCACGCAGGCCGCACCGGCGCCCTGATCAGCCGGAACGCGGGCCTCGGCCCGCGCCGGACCGGAACATCCTGGCTTGAGCCCCTGCCCTGCAGCGGGCTCTTTTTTTCCCAAAAAAAAAATGCCCGCTCATGGGAGCGGGCAAAGTCCAAAACTAGGGATGTCCTGAAAGAGACAGGATCACTTTAGCGGCAAGGAGACGTTTGCTCCGTGCGATGCTTCACACTGCAAACGATTCTTCCACTGCTTGGCGCAAGCAAAAAAAAACCCGCTCCCCAAAGGGGAACGGGTGAAGTCCAAAACTAGGGATGTCCTGAAAGAGACAGCTTCAGTATAGGATCGCCTTCCCAATGCCTCCGTGCGGTGTTTCACACTGCGGGATCATTTTTCATCCTTCTCAATGTCCGTTCTTGTCCGTCTTGTGGCAGCGCAGCGATGCCGCGGTGGCTGGCGACGACAAAAAAAATGCCCGCTCTGGTAGAGCGGGCAAAGTCCAAAACTAGGGATGTCCTGAAAGAGACGGGTCCACTATAAGATTGCGCTAACAACGCTTCTGTTCGGTAACGCACCCAAGCGCAAAATAAAAATGCCGCCGCGGCGGGCCGGGGCGGCATTTCTAACGGGAAACTCGATTACACGACGGCGCCGTCGGTCTCGTCCTTTTCCTTGACCGGCTTGATCAGGTCTTCGCGCTTGACACCCAGCCACATGGCGATCGCCGCCGCCACGAACACCGACGAATAGATGCCGAAGCAGATGCCGATGGTTAGCGCGATGGCGAAGTAGTGCAGCGCGTGGCCGCCGAAGAACAGCATCGACAGCACCATCATCTGGGTCGAACCGTGGGTGATGATGGTACGCGAGATGGTGCTGGTGATCGCATGGTCGATCACCTGGGTCACCGACATCTTGCGCTGCTTCCGGAACATCTCGCGGATACGGTCGAAGATGACGACCGATTCGTTGACCGAGTAGCCCAGCACCGCCAGGATCGCCGCCAGCACCGTGAGCGAGAACTCCCACTGGAAGAAGGCGAAGAAGCCGAGGATGATGACCACGTCGTGCAGGTTCGCGAGGATGGCCGCGACCGCGAATTTCCATTCGAAGCGGATGGCGAGGTAGAGCACCACGCCGATCACCACCATCAGGAGCGCGTTCAGGCCGTTCTGGGCCAGTTCGTCGCCGACCTGCGGGCCGACGAATTCCACGCGCTGCAGGCTGACCAGTTCCTTGCCGCCCGCATCGACGCAGCTGGTGCGGCTGACCTGCTCGCCCTTGGCGCCGGTGGTCTGGAACTGCCTGGTCGTGCCCTGCTCGGACGCGCAGACGGCGTCGAAGACCTTGGCCGAGGTGCCGGCCGCCGGCGTGCCCTGCACGATCGGCAGGCGCAGCATGATGTCCTGCGCGGTGCCGAAGCTCTGCACTTCAGGCGCTTCGTAGCCGATGCCGCGCAGCGTGCCGCGGATCTTCTCCTGGTCCGCCGCATGCGGATAGCGCAGCTCCATCACGGTGCCGCCGGTGAACTCCACCGAGTAATGCAGGCCCTTGGTCACCAGGAAGAACACCGCCGCCAGGAAGGTCACCGCCGAGATCACGTTGAGGATCAGGGCGTGGCGCATGAACGGGATATCCCGTTTGATCTTGAAAAATTCCATCGTTATTCCTGATTAGCTTGTTGCTTGTTGGGCGAGGTCAGGCCTTCCGCCCACACCGTGCCGATCGACATCTTGGTCAGCTTCTTCTTGCGGCCGTACCAGGCGTTGACGAAACCGCGCGCCACGAACACCGCCGAGAACATCGAGGTCAGGATGCCCAGGCAGTGCACCACGGCGAAGCCGCGCACCGCGCCCGAACCGAACACCAGCAGCGCCAGGCCGACGATCAGGGTGGTGACGTTGGAGTCGAAGATGGTGTCCCAGGCATGCTTGAAGCCGGCCGAAATCGCCGCTTGCGGCGGCTGGCCCGCGCGCAGTTCTTCGCGGATACGCTCGTTGATCAGCACGTTGGCGTCGATCGCCATGCCCAGCGCCAGCGCGATCGCGGCGATGCCGGGGAGCGTGAGGGTGATCTGCATCATCGACAGGATCGCCAGCAGGAACAGCACGTTGGCCGCCAGCGCCAGCGCGCTGAAGAAGCCCACCAGGTGGTAGTAGGCGATCATGAAGATCGCGATCGCCACGAAGCCCCACACGGTCGAGTGCAGGCCGCGCTCGATGTTCTCGGCGCCCAGCTGCGGGCCGATCACGCGTTCTTCGATGAATTCCATCGGGGCCGACAGGGCGCCCGAGCGCAGCAGCAGCGCCAGTTCGTTGGCGTCTTCCGAGGTACCCATGTTGGTGATCTGGAAGGTCGAACCCAGTTCGCTCTGGATGGTCGGGGCCGACAGCACGCTGTACTTGCCCTTTTCCTTCAGCAGGATGGCCATGCGCTTGCCGACGTTGTCGCGGGTCGCCTGGCGGATGATGCGGCCGCCGTCGCCGTTCAGGTCGAGCGACACGGCCGGCTGCTGGTTCTGGTCGAAGCTGGCGACCGCGCTGGAGATGTAGTCGCCGGTCAGGATGATGTCCTTCGACACCACGATCGGGGCGCCGCGGCCTTCGGTGAACAGTTCCGAGTTCAGCGGAATGGCGGCCGACAGTTCGGTGCCCGGGGTCACGCTGCTGTCCACCATGCGCAGTTCGAGGGTGGCGGTGCGGCCGATGATGTCCTTGGCGCGCGCCACGTCCTGCACGCCCGGCAGCTGGACCACGATGCGGTCCGCGCCCTGCTGCTGGATGATCGGTTCGGTCGTGCCCAGTTCGTTGATACGCTTGGACAGGGTGACGATGTTCTGCTTCACGCCCTCTTCCACGGTGCGCTTGAGCGCTTCCGGCTTGAGGGTGACCACGAGCTTGAGGTCGGCGCCGTCGGCGGCGTCGGCCAGCGCCAGGTCGGTCTGGGGCGCCAGGACATCGCGCGCGGCGGTGCGGGTCTCGGCATCGCGGAAGCGCACTTCGATGTTGTTGCCGACGCGCTCGATACCGGCGTGGCGCACGTTCTTGTCGCGCAGCTGGTTGCGCACGGCGGCCTGGATGCCCTTGACCTTGGCATCGAGCACGGCGCGGGTATCGACCTGCAGCAGGAAGTGGACGCCGCCGCGCAGGTCCAGGCCCAGGTTCATGGGCAGCGCGTTGATCTTCTGCATCCACACCGGGGTGTTCTTCACCAGGTTGACGGTGACGATGTAATCGGGGTTGGCCGGGTCGCGGTTCAGGTCGCGCTCGAGGGCGAGCTTGGCCTTGAACTGTTCGTCGGTGCCGGCGAAGCGGGCGCGCACCGAGGTGCTGTGGCCGCTGCCTTCGAGGCTGGTGGCGGTGGTGGGAATGCCGGCGCGCTTGAGCGCATCCTCGACCAGGCTAGTGGTGGCGCTGGTGACGTTGATGGTCGACCGGCCCGACGTCACCTGCAACGCCGGCGATTCGCCGAAGTAGTTAGGCGCCGTGTACAGCGCGCCCAGCAGCAGCGCGATGGCGATCAATAAGTATTTCCAGACGGGATAGCGGTTCATAGTGTTCCGGCATTCATGTTGCGCAGTGCGGCGCGTGGCCGCACGGCTGGCTTACAGGGCTTTCAGGGTGCCTTTCGGCAGCAGGGTGGTCACCGCGTTCTTCTGGACCACGATCTCGGTGCCGGCTGCCACTTCGATCGTCACGTAGGCGTCGGCCACTTTGACGACGCGGCCCACGATGCCGCCCGCGGTCACGACTTCATCGCCCTTGGTGAGCGCGTCCATCATCGCCTTGAGTTCGCGCTGGCGCTTCTGCTGAGGGCGAATCATGAGGAAATACATGACCACGAACATCAGGATCAGCGGCAGGAAGGTAGTCAGGCTGCCCATGATGCCAGGGTCGGCGGCAGTGGCAGTTTGCGCGTACGCGTTGGAAATGAACACAAGAACTCCGATTGTGAAGTTAAAAAAATAAGCGGTGTATTCTAGCACCGGCTTACTGGCGCGGGCCAATCTGGAGGTAAGTAGGACTTGCAATTAAGAATTACAAGTATTGACGGAAGAATAATGATGAGGTGGTGTAAAGACGCGCAGACAGATGGGGATAATAAATTGTTAACCTAAAAACCGTCATCCCCGCGAAGGCGGGGACCCAAGTTTGCTCGCCGACCGCCTGCGTTTGACGCGGGTGGGTGAGCGAAGGACTTGGATCCCCGCCTGCGCGGGGATGACGGTATCAAGTGCGGGGTGACCAGAGGCGATGAGGTCTGCGGGCTTACACCCCACGCGCGCGATCAGCCGCGAAGCTGAGACGGAACGCATGGAAGCTATCCCCGTCGATCGCATCGCGCATCTCCTGCATGATCTTCAGGTAGAAGTGCAGGTTGTGGATCGTATTCAACCGCGCCCCCAGGATCTCGTTCGAGCGGTGCAGGTGGTGCAGGTAGGCGCGCGAGAAGTTCTTGCAGCAATAGCAGTCGCAGCTCTCGTCCAGCGGCGCCTGGTCGTCCTTGTAGCGTGCGTTCTTGATCTTGACGTCGCCGAAGCGGGTGAACAGCCAGCCGTTGCGCGCGTTCCGGGTCGGCATCACGCAGTCGAACATGTCGACGCCGTTGGCCACGCCTTCGACCAGGTCTTCCGGCGTACCGACGCCCATCAGGTAGTGCGGCTTGTTCTCCGGCAGGCGCGGGCCGACGTGGGCCAGGATGCGCTTCATGTCTTCCTTCGGCTCGCCCACCGACAGGCCGCCGATCGCCAGGCCGGGGAAGTCGATGTCTTCCAGCCCCGCGAGCGACTCGTCGCGCAGGTGCTCGTACATGCCGCCCTGGACGATGCCGAACAACGCGTTCGGGTTCTCGCCGCTCTTGAATTCGTTCATCGAGCGCTGGGCCCAGCGCAGCGACATGCGCATCGACTTGGCCGCTTCCTCCGCGGTAGCCGGGCGGCCGTCGATCTCGTAGGGCGTGCACTCGTCGAACTGCATCACGATGTCCGAGTTCAGTGCGCGCTGGATCTGCATCGAGATTTCCGGCGACAGGAACTGGCGCGAGCCGTCGATCGGCGAGGCGAACTTCACGCCCTCTTCCGTGATCTTGCGCATCGCGCCCAGCGAAAACACCTGGAAGCCGCCCGAATCGGTCAGGATCGGCTTGTCCCAGTTCATGAACTTGTGCAGGCCGCCGAACTTGTTCATCACGTCCACGCCCGGGCGCAGCCACAGGTGGAAGGTGTTCCCCAGGATGATCTGCGAGCCCACTTCCTTCAACTCGATCGGCGACATCGCCTTGACCGAACCGTAGGTCCCGACCGGCATGAAGATCGGGGTCTCGATGGTGCCGTGGTTGAGCTTCAGGCGGCCGCGGCGCGCGTGCGACAGGCCGCTGGTGTCTTTCTTCAGGAGCGTAAATTCAAGCATCGGATTTCTTTAGCGTGATTGCGTCGTCAGCAGCATGGCGTCGCCATAGCTGAAGAAGCGGTATTCGTTGGCGATCGCGTGCGCGTAGGCCTTGCGGATCTCGGCGTAACCGGCGAAGGCCGACACCAGCATCAGCAGGGTCGACTTCGGCAGGTGGAAGTTGGTGATCAGGCGGGTCACGGTCTTGAAGGTGTAGCCCGGCGTGATGAAGAGCGAGGTGTCGCCGCTGCCCGCTTCCAGCTGGCCGGACTGCGAGGCCGATTCCAGGGCCCGCAGCGAGGTCGTGCCCACCGCCACCACGTCGCGGCCGGCCGCCCTGGCGGCGCGCACCGCGTCCACGGTCTCCTGCGGAATCGTGTACCACTCGGTGTGCATCTTGTGCTCCTGCAGGTTCTCGACCCGCACCGGCTGGAAGGTGCCGGCGCCCACGTGCAGGGTGACGTAGGCGGTCCGCACGCCCTTGGCCGCCAGGCGGTCCAGCAGTGGCTGGTCGAAGTGCAGGCCGGCGGTGGGCGCGGCGACGGCGCCCGGCTCTTTCGAATACACGGTCTGGTAGCGCTGCTCGTCGAATTCGTCGGCGCTGTGCTCGATATAGGGCGGCAGCGGCAGGCGGCCGTGGGCCTCGATCAGGTCGAACACGTCGCCCTCGAAATGGAGGGTGAAGAACTCGCCGGCGCGCTCGCCGGTCGTCACGTCGAAGGCGTCGGCCAGGCGGATGCGGTTGCCGGGCTTGGGCGACTTGGAGGCGCGCACCTGGGCCAGCACGGTGCGGTTGTCGAGCACGCGCTCGACCAGCACCTCGACCTGGCCGCCGGTTTCCTTGACGCCGAAGAAGCGCGCCTTGAGCACGCGCGTGTTGTTCATCACCAGCAGGTCGCCCGGCTGGAGCTGGTCGAGGATGTCGGAAAAATGGCGGTCCGTGATCTGGTCGCCGTCAAGCTGCAGCAGGCGCGAGGCGCTGCGGTCCGGCAGGGGCAATTGGGCGATCCGCTCGGGCGGCAGGTCGAAGTCGAAGTCGGAAAGCGAGTACATTGTGTGCAATTCTGGGAAAATGGGCGCTGCCAGCTTTACAATATAGGCTCCAGCGCGTGCGGCGAACCCTCTATTTTACGCCAGCAAACGCCACATTGCCGCAATATGCCCGCTTCCAAAACCACATCCGCGCCCAAAACCCTCGAAAGCAAGCTAGCCCGGCTGGGGCTGCGCACCGACATGGATCTGGTGCTGCACCTGCCGATGCGCTATGAGGACGAGACGAAAATCGTCACGATCCGCGAAGCCTGCATGCGCGGCCTGCAAACCTGGCAGGTCGAAGGCCTTGTGGTCAACAATGAAATCAGCTACAAGCCGCGCCGCCAGCTGCTGGTGACGATCCAGGACGATTCGGGCGACCTGCTGCTGCGCTTCATGAATTTCTACGGCAGCCAGGTCAAGCAATTGGCCGAGGGGGTGCGGGTACGCGCGCGCGGCGAACTCAAACACGGCTTCTTCGGGGCCGAGATGGTCCATCCCACGTATAAGGTGGTGAACGAGGGCGCGCCCCTGCCTACTTCGCTGACGCCGGTGTATCCGTCGGGCGAAGCCCTGTCCCAGACCATCCTGCGGCGCGCCATCGCCGACGCCATGCGCCGCATCGACTGGCACGATACCGTGCCGGAAGCGATCCGCGCGCGCCTGCGCCTGATGGATTTCGCGCCGGCGGTGAAGCTGCTGCACTATCCGCCCAAGGACGCCGACGAACACGCCCTGATCGAACGCTCGCATCCGGCCTGGGAACGCATGAAGTTCGACGAGCTGCTGGCCCAGCAGCTGTCGCTGAAGCGCGCGCAGCAGGCGCGGCGCGAAAAAGGCGCGCCCCATCTGCGCGCTGTCGGCGCCTTGTCCGAGGCCTTCCTGCAAGCTCTGCCCTTCCAGCTCACCAACGCCCAGCAGCGCGTGGTGAAGGAAATCCGCGCCGACCTGCGCGAAGGCTATCCGATGCAGCGCCTGCTGCAGGGCGACGTCGGCAGCGGCAAGACCGTGGTGTCGGCGCTGGCCGCCGCGCAGGCCATCGACAGCGGCTACCAGGCCGCCCTGATGGCGCCGACCGAGATCCTGGCCGAACAGCACTTCCGCAAGATCGCCTCGTGGATGGAGCCGCTCGGCGTCAAGGTCGCCTGGCTGACCGGCAGCCTCAAAAAGAAGGAAAAGACCGCCGCCAACGAATTGATCGAGTCGGGCGAGGCGCGCCTGGTGATCGGCACCCATGCCCTGATCCAGGACACGGTGCAGTTCGCGAAGCTGGGCCTGGTGATCGTCGACGAACAGCACCGCTTCGGCGTCGGCCAGCGCCTCACCCTGCGCAACAAGGGCAGCGACGGCCTGGTGCCGCACCAGCTCATGATGTCGGCCACGCCGATCCCGCGCACCCTGGCGATGACCTATTACGCCGACCTGGAAGTGTCGGTGATCGACGAGCTGCCGCCGGGCCGCAGCCCGATCGTCACGCGCGCCATCGACCAGAACCGGCGCGACGAAGTGATCGAACGGGTGCACGCGGCGGCCCTGGAAGGCCGGCAGGTGTACTGGGTCTGTCCGCTGATCGAGGAATCCGAGGCGCTGCAGCTGCAGACCGCGACCGAGACCTACGAAACCCTGGCCGAGGCGCTGCCGGACCTGCAGGTGGGCCTGGTGCACGGGCGCATGAAGCCGCTGGAAAAGCAGACGGTGATGGACGCCTTCTCGGCCGGCGAGGTGCACGTGCTGGTGGCGACCACCGTGATCGAGGTGGGCGTGGACGTGCCGAACGCCTCGCTGATGGTCATCGAACACGCGGAGCGCTTCGGCCTGTCGCAGCTGCACCAGCTGCGCGGTCGCGTGGGGAGGGGTTCGGCGGCCTCGGTCTGCCTGCTGCTGTACCAAAGCCCGCTGGGCCAGGTGGCCAAGCAGCGCCTGATGACGATGCGCGAGACCACCGACGGCTTCGAGATCGCGCGGCGCGACCTGGAGATCCGCGGGCCGGGCGAATTCCTGGGCGCGCGCCAGTCGGGACAGGCCATGCTGCGCTTCGCCGACCTGGAGACCGACCAATGGCTGGTGGAGCGGGCGCGCGATGTAGCCCAGCACCTGCTGCAGCACGAGACGCCGGAGAACATGGCGATCGTGGATGCCCACCTGACGCGCTGGCTGGGCGGACGCGAGGAATTCCTGAAAGCCTGACCACCATTCATGAAAGAAGAAGACATGACGACACCCTTCACCGTGCGCCAGGCCGTGCTTGCCGACCTCGACCTGCTGGCCCCGATGCTGGACCAGTACCGGCAGTTCTACGGGCGTCCCAGCGATCTGACGGCGGTACGGGCCTTCCTGCTCGAGCGCTTCAATCACGGCGAATCGGTGCTGTTCATTGCCCAGGACGGCGAGTCGGTGCTCGGGTTCACCCAGATGTACCCGAGCTTCTCTTCGGTTTCCTTGAAGCGCGCGTTTGTCTTCAACGACCTGTTCGTGGCCGAGGCCGGGCGCCGGCGCGGTGTGGGCAAGGCGCTGATCGCCGCTTCCGCATCGTATGCGAAAGCTTGCGGCGCAAAGCTCCTCAGCCTGTCGACGGCCAAGACCAATGAAAGCGCACAGGCGCTGTACCGGTCGACTGGCTGGGAGCGTGAAGACACCTACGTCGAGTACAACCTGATGCTGAACGGCTAGGCGCTGCTACCCGCTTGCTGCCAACCGGCGCACGCGACTTGCAGGTAACGCGGTGGACCTGCCTCGCAACGGCGCTGCATCGACCGCACAATCCGGATGCAACGCCGGTAAAACGGAAGGGCTGCACGCACGCCGTGCATGCATTCCATCAGGCTTCGACGCCGAAAATCATCAGTACCGGCGATGGAGTTTTCCTTCACTGCACTCCCGCCACCCTCCATCCTCAACTTATTCGACCCGGCCGAAAGCCGCTTCTATGGGAAATGGGTAAGCCCACCCTCTTTTCGGCGAAAATCCCACTCAGTCAGAATAAAATACACCCCTTCCGCATACTTTATTCCAAATACTACATAAATTGGTTATTCTGCACGCGCTGAAATCAGCGCAGGCTTTTATCGGCAGTCGCAAATACCGACCGGCGAATTCTGGCAAGAAAGATCCGGCACGGCCTGATTCCCAGCCGAACGAGCCGGGCGACGCCGATTGAACCTGGCCGAATCCCGGACTTATCCATTACATTAACCAGCATGAATGGATGGCCATCAGGTTCTAACCACGGTCGATTGCGAACAGGTCGCAATTACCGACTAGAAGCGTTGGGGCGCTTTCCCCGTATTTGGAGATATGTAATGCAATTGTCGCAATCGTTTGAACAGCCGGTCATCGGCACCCTGATTCAACAACCAGCCGAACGCCGCTCCATCCGCGTTCTGAGCGATGTCGAAATGGACGAAGTCGCCGGCGCCGTTGGCGTTCCGGGCGCCGTCGCAGGCGCGGTGTATGGCGCCGTTTCCTATGGGATCGGCGCAGCCTTCTCGGGCAGCGGCTCCCTGGGCGGCTTCGCGACCGCCGTCGCTGGCGGCGCACTGGTTGGCGCCACCGGCGGCGCCCTGTCGGCTGGTGCTGCAATCTGGGGCTTCAACGCTACCGTCGCAGCGAGCACCGCAAACGGCGTCGCTTCGAACTGGTAAAACAATCGTCATTGATACGGTGATTGGCGATCACCGGATTAATGCATTCGGGGCTCTGCTATACTGCAGAGTCCCACTAAATGGATTCGGCATGTTTGACTTTCTCCTGGCTGGCACAGTTTTAGTTGCAGCGATTGGTTTCGTAGGCGTCCTTAATGGCGCCCGCAATACCAGAATATTAACAGCCGGCCATGAAATAGATATTCAAGCCGGGTTTGGCGAGTTTCACAAATTCATGACGATATTCTGCTACCTCGTCGTCTGCGGCATTCCTCTCGCCTTATTCAATATTCTCAAAGACGGCGATCCCGTTACCGACATGATGGCGATGACGGGAATCTATCTTTTGTTGCTTTACTTCATACTCAGCATTTTCAACCGCAAGGTCATCCTCACCGCCCGCGGCGCAATAGAGATTGATTTATTCGGCAATGGCCGAGCGATCGGCAATGAAGATCTCGCGGGTGCGCGCCTGCAAAAGAAGACCCTTCCCATCCGTGCCGCGCGGTTCACCACCAGGCACAGCCATATCACTGTCGATGAACAAATGATCAACTATCACCAGGTCGTCGCTGAATTACGCAACCGCGCTTCGCGGTAACCCTCACCAGGTTTCCCGGTTATGTCCTTCCCACTCGAGGCGCTAGGCAACTACATCCAGAAGCCATTCGCCCTGTCCCTGAACATCCTCGATCCGGCCTTGCCTAGGCCCGATCTGCACGCTTTTTACGACCCTCTGGGCTATTGCGTCGGCCTTGTCGTTCTGTCTCCGAAGCACATGACTCCCGACGGTGAGCGCGTGATCATTCTCGATCTCCGCATCGAGGCGCACGTTCCATTGAAGAAGTTCTTGTCTTTCCTGGCTTCGCATCTTCTTGCCGACGTATCTGTGCTGCTCTACCAGCGACGGAAAGCGGACCGTATCATCACCAAGCAAATCTCGGCCGGGCCCCGTACCCGCCGCTGGACCGCGCCTTGCGACGACAGCTTTTCCGTCGAACTGGATCCCGCGCGCGTTCCCTTCCACCGCCGTGCCGGCATCAAGGAAGAGCAGCGTGAGGCACGCGAATTCGGAATGCTGTACATGGCCCTCCTCGCAGGACAAGTCCACGCAGCCTCGGCGCCGGAGCTGCTTGCACGTATTCGTACTTGGGTGCTACTACAGCAATACAAGATCTTCGATTCGCCTTCCGGGGCCTCGGCAGGCGTGATTACCTGGGCATGGCTAGACCGCGAGGTCCTTGACGGAGCGCCGCCCCTGATCGAGCTGCATCCCAGCCGCTGGACTGACGGCGCCTCGCTGTGCATCTGCGACACCGTCCTGACGAACGAAACGCTGGCGGCGGCACAGGAGTTCATTCGAAGCGAGCTGTTCCCGGAAGAACAGGAACTCTGGGTTTATCCCCGCCATCGGCAACGCG
Source organism: Massilia sp. DD77 (assembly GCF_036961685.1). Taxonomy (NCBI): domain Bacteria; kingdom Pseudomonadati; phylum Pseudomonadota; class Betaproteobacteria; order Burkholderiales; family Oxalobacteraceae; genus Massilia; species Massilia sp. DD77. The sequence goes on along the minus strand of NZ_JBAMDH010000033.1, from coordinate 30,671 downwards.
CATTCCATGAATGCATCAAGATGGACCGCGACGCGGCAGCCGCTTGGCTAGCCGGACAGATTCAGGCAGACCAGCGGGAAAGCGCTCACTAATGCAATTCCAGTTTTTGACATCCTCGCATGCCGATGCATTGTGGGGAACCGGCAGCGGTAATCCCCTGGTTCCGATGGCGCCGATACGGCAAGCTCGCCTGCTTTGGCTGAACGCGCGCGCGGCGCCGCTCGACCCCGCATGGCAGGCCGTGAACGGCAATCTCGAGGCTTATGGTGAGCATATCCTCGCCACATGCGCGAAGCTGATCGTGGCGTCCGACAAGGATGCCTGCCGCTCCGGGGCCGACCAGGGCTACGCCGACCGCTATGGCGGCGCCGGTATCGGGCGGAACGGCGGCAGCGGGCGCGCGGCCGTCCTCGACGGCTACCACATCAAGGGGGTCGGCCGTACGCCACTGGTGAGTGAGCACACGAGCCCGGAACATGCATCCGGCGGCGCCTACCTTGAAGAATGCATTCGCGAAGTGATCCATTCGGAGATCGTCGCGACCGAATTCCCTTTCGGCGCCGTGCCGGTCCTGGCGGTGATCGATACCGGTCTTGTACAAACCTGGGCGACCGGAGGTGCGCCCAAGCGCGAGCGGCGCTGCCTGCTGGTCAGGCCCGCTTTCGTGCGTCCCGCGCATCTGGAGCGTGCGGCCGGCTATCTCGGCAGCGATCCGCGCGCAGGCTCACAGGATGCATGCCGGGTGCGTCATGCATTCGGCTGGATGCGCCAGGCCGGCGACCGGTACGCAATGGCAGATACGCTGACCCGGTTTGCTTGCCGCTGGGCTGCCCAACTCGCCTACGGTTTCGTGCATCGGCTGAGCCATGGAGGGCATAGTACGTCGAACATCTGCCTGGATGGCGGGTTGGTGGATTTCGGCGCCAGCACGGCGCTTCCATCCTGGGCCAAGACCAGGGTCATCCCTGGAGGGCAAGTCTTCGGCCATGAGTTCGCTGCGCTGACCCAGGCATTGACGCCCGCAACGTACTACTGGGCCCGCTTTGGCGATACCAGAATCTCGACACCACAATTCCAGCAAAACTTGCTGAGCCAAGCTGCACAGGAATATAACCAGACCATCCTGGTCGAAGTCTTGCGCGTACTCGGCCTGGCGCGCCAGCACATCCCGGCACTGCTTGGCTCTTCCGCTTTCCCTGAGATCGCGCGCGAAATAGGCGTGTTGATTCGTTATTTCCAGCAAGATCGCCTTGATATCCTTGAATCCACGCCGTCCCCGGCGCGTCCATGGGATCTGGCGCGGTTCTGGAGCGACAGCCCGCCACCGTACGCACGAGGCTTGCGGAAACTGCTGGACGAGTGGGCCGGACAAGGGCTTTGCCGTGATGCAATCCATGTTGCGAGGCGGCGCTGCCGGCTTCTGCAGTCCACCCGACACAGCCTGTTTCGCGAGGAAAGCAAGCGTGCGATTTTCGACGTGCTGGAAGGCGAACTGGCCGCCCCACCGACCAGGGAAAGCGTTACCGCCTTCGTCCAGCATCAGGTCGCAGTCGCCCGGCGCGACAGTGTCCATGAATTCGGCGACGCCGTTCCGACAGGATTCGCCATCGCGGATCACGCGCACTACGCCTTGTTTACCGGCATCGATGATGGATCGATGTTTGCCGTCGTGGCCGACCGCTCTCGTCAAGCCGGCACGGTCGTGGAACGTATTCCGGCCCGGGCTTGCGGACCGGACGAAGTATGGCTTGGCGACAGTTCCTCCCCCGTCATCGCCGCCTTTCACAATGGGAGCGCGACAGCCGAGGAAAGCCTGCGGTCCTGAACAAGCATGATGAAGACATACGCTGGATCAGCTTCGCTGACACTCCTGGCGGCTACCCTGCCCGCCACCGCCTTCGGGTTTGCGCTGTGCGTACAGATTTCGGCGCTCAGCTGGATACTCAGCACCAAGTACCAACTGAGCCTGCACGAGATCGGCCTCGTCTGGGCTGCGGGACCGGTGGCGGGAATCATCGGACAAATGGCGGTCGGGTCGATCAGCGACCGGACCTGGTTCGCCGGCGGGAGAAGACGGCCATTCATCCTGATGAGCGCCCTTTTGTCCGCCTCGTGCCTGTTTCTCCTGCCGCGCCTGGATCTCGTGGCCGACGTTCTCGGCATCGCGGACATCCTGCTCATCGCAGCAACGATTGCGCTGGTACTCGATCTAGGTATCAACCTTGGATTGAATCCGGCGCGGTCGCTCATTGCGGACGTCACCCGCCAAGGCCATGCGCGCGCGCGCGGCTTCATGTATATGCAGGCCATGTCGGGATGCTGGGGTGTCATTGCGTACCTGATTGGCGCATTGGCCGGCAATGATGTCCTCATCAATATTGGCGTGGCCATCCTGCTGCTCTTCACCTTCCTTCCCTGCCTGCTCATCAAGGAGCCACGCGCATTGCAGGCAAGCACGCCACACCTGCGGGAGATGCCTGTCGCAGCCCATCCCCAACTGGGGCGCATCTGGATCGCGCATGGTTTCTCCTGGCTCGCAGTGCAATCGATGTTCGTCTACACGATCGCGTTCGTGCAGCAGCACATCGTCGCCGCGCGCCCCGGTGAAGCCAATCATGCGCTCGACGCAGGACAGGTCCTCGCCATTGCCTTTGCCATCATGAACTGTGTCGGCTTCCTCGTCCCGGCGCTCGCCCTTCCGGGAATAAGCAAACGCCTGGGCCAGGTAAAAAGCCACGCGGTCTCCCTGGCGATGATGGCGCTCGCCTATTTTGGCATCGCACAGTTCGCCCGCAGTCCCGCGATGCTTTATGTGCTGATGGTCTTCGTCGGGATCGGTTGGGGCGCCATCGTCAGCCTGCCGTTCGCCATCATGAGCGAGCGCGTCGGCTCCGCGCGGACCGGCTACTTCATGGGGCTGTTCAACCTGTCGGTCGTGATCCCTCAGCTGCTCGTTACCCAGTTCGGCCGTCTCCTCGATACCGCCCCGGACAAGAGCCTGCTTTTCTCAGCCTGTGGGGCCACACTGAGCATCTCGGCATTGCTGTGGACAGGCGTGCGTGAACAGCTCACCATGACGAATCCGGAGCAGCAGGCCGCCGTTCCAGGATGAGGCCAGCCTGCGTTCAGCGGTGTGCTCAGCCCCGTAGGTCAGCCTGATGCCTCAGCCCGATCTGGCGCCGGACCTCGTCCATCACGCCCATCAGCGCCAGCGTTTCTTCCATCTTCATCGCCGGGCTCTCGATCACAATACAGCCTGGTGCTGCAGGACTAGGTGCTGATCGCGCTGGTGAAGGTCAGCCGGTTCCCGAACGGATCCTTGACCGACATGTCGCGCGAGCCCCACGGCATGTCCTCGATCTGCGGCCGCGCATAGCCGTAGCGCTTGCCCGCCAGCTCCGCATGCAGGGCGTCGATGTCGCTGGTTTCGATCCGCATCGCCGCGCCCGGGCAGCAGTCGCCATGGTGTTCGCTCAGGTGCAGCACGAAGCCGCCGCGCGATACCTGCAAATAGAGCGGCAGGTCCGGTTCGAAGCGATGCTCCCAGTCGACCTGGAAGCCGAGGAAATCGACATAGAACTCGCGCGCCTTGCGCTCGTCGAAGATGCGCAGGATGGGGGTGGCCTTCGTCAGCTGCATGCCTGCTCTCCTTTAGCGTGGGTGGTCGGCCTTGTAGCTCAGCCCGATCTGGCGCCGGATTTCGTCCATCACGCCCATCAGCGCCAGCGTTTCTTCCATCTTCATGGATGGGCTTTCGATCAGCCCTTCACGCCAGCAGCGCTGGGCCTCGATGACCTCGTGCACATAGCCGTTGCCCAGGTAAGGCGTGGCGATCGTGCGCGCGCTGCCGTCGTCCAGGGTGACGGTCACCGAGGTCGCGCGGTGGAACATGGTGTTCATGCGCACGCTGCCTTTTTCGCCCGACACGGTCAGTTCGCAGGGCGTGCGCGCCTGGAAGGAGCAGCTGCACACCGACATGCCGCCGCCCGCGTGCTTGAGCGTGAAGCCGGTCTGCACATCCACGCCGGTCGGTCCCATCTCGGCCTGCGCCCTGATCTCGGCCACAGGGCCGAGCAGCGCGGCCGCGACCGAGAGCGGATAGATGCCCAGGTCGAGCAGCGCGCCGCCGCCCAGCTCGGGATTGAAGACGCGGTGTTCCGGGCCGAAGCCGGCGGTGAAACCGAAATCGGCCACTACCTGGCTGACCTTGCCGAGCTCGCCCGACTCGACGATGCGCCTGGTCTCGATGAAGGCCGGCAGATAGCGCGTCCACATCGCTTCCATCATGAACAGGCGCTTCGAGCGCGCCAGCGTGATCATCTGCTCGGCTTCGCGCAGGTTCATGGCGAAGGGCTTTTCGCACAGTACACCCTTGCCGGCGCGTAGCGCCATCAGGGCATTCTCGGCATGCTGTGGATGCGGGGTGCCGATGTAGACCAGATCGATGCCGTCCGCCGCGGCCAGTTCCTCGTAGGAGCCGAATGCGGCAGCGGCGCCGAATTCCCCGGCGAAGGCCTCGGCCTTGTTCAGGCTGCGCGAGGCGACAGCGGCCAGCGCGGCGTCCGGCACGTCCTTCAATGCATTGGCAAAGGCCTTGGCAATCTTGCCTGTTCCAAGAATTCCCCAGCGTACTGCGTCAGCCATTGCCTGCTCCTTGTCGATCCGGCCGCTTGGCACGGAATACGGTTGTATCCAGATAAAAATCGGCGTCCTGGCCCGGCCACCAGCCCGGCACGCCCAGCGCCTGCAAGGGCGTGAAGGCGGCAGTGCTCAAGCCTTCGCGGGCCAGCTGGAACGCCACATGTTCGTCCAGCCAGCCGCGCCGCGCGTCGTGATCAAGCGCGAAGAAGGCATCCCCGGCGAACACCACGCGCACGTGGGCCGTGATGGCCTTGCGCGGCGCCACCAGCTTTTCCATCAGCGCGTGGCCGAACAGCCAGACCTGGACGTCGCGCCCGAACAGGCTGCGCTTGTGGAACAGCGCGTCCAGCCAGCGGTGGCCGCGCAGGTCATCCACCAGTGCACGTCCTTCCTCGCTGTCGCGCACCACCAGCAGGGCGGCGTTCTCGTCGAAGATGGTGGCGGCGTCGCGCGCGGGACCGCGCGACTTGCCGACGCCGGCTTGCGCGATCTGGGCCGCCTGCAGGGCGTTCAGCTCACGCTTGATACGCGGGAAGGTCTGCCATACCAGCCCGTTGAAAAAATCGTGCAGGTTGTCGCGCGTGGGCACCTGGCCGGTGGCGCCGATGAAGTCCTCGTAGGCGCGGCCCTCGGGGAGCGCGGCCTGGGGCACGAAGCGCAGCGGCAGGCCGGCGTGGTTGCGCAGGTCCAATGCCTGCGCATTGCGGTTGAAGGCGTCGACAAACGCGTCGCCTTCCAGCGCCAGCCGTTCGAAGGCCGGGCGCACCGCGTCGTACCACGGACGCGCCCAGTCGATCTGTGCCAGCATCGGCATAGACAGCGGCTTACACCATCTTCCAGTTGATGGTTTCGCCGGCGTTCAGCGGCACCAGCTGGTGTTCGCCCATCGGCACGGATTCCGGCAGGGTCCAGGCTTCGCGCTTGAGCGTGATGCTACCTTCGTTGCGCGGCAGGCCGTAGAAGGCCGGGCCGTTCAGGCTGGCGAAGGCTTCGAGCTTGTCCAGCGCGCCGGCCTGGGCGAAGGCCTCGGTGTACATCTCCATCGCGTGCAGCGCGGTGTAGCAGCCGGCGCAGCCGCAGGCGGCGTACTTGGTGTGCACCGCATGCGGGGCCGAGTCGGTGCCGAGGAAGAAGCGCTCGTCGCCGCTGGTGGCGGCGGTCACCAGCGCCAGGCGGTGTTCTTCGCGCTTGAGCACCGGCAGGCAGTAGTAGTGCGGACGGATGCCGCCGCGGAAGATCTCGTTGCGGTTGTACAGCAGGTGGTGGGCGGTGATGGTCGCCGCGATCGGGCCTTCGGCCTCGGCCACGTACTGGGCCGCGTCCTTGGTGGTGATGTGCTCGAACACGACGCTCAGGGTCGGCATGTCGCGGCGCAGCGGGCGCATCACGCGCTCGATGAACACGGCTTCGCGGTCGAAGATGTCGATCTCGGGGTCGGTGACTTCGCCGTGCACCAGCAGCGGCATGCCCACTTCCTGCATGACTTCCAGGGTCTTGTAGCACTTTTTCAGGTCGGTGACGCCCGCCGCCGAGTTGGTGGTGGCGCCGGCCGGGTAGAGCTTGACCGCGTGGATGAAGCCGGTGTCCTGGGCGCGGCGGATCTCGTCCGGATCGGTGTTGTCGGTCAGGTAGAGGGTCATCAGCGGCTCGAACTGCACGCCCTCGGGAATCGCGGCCAGGATGCGCTCGCGGTAGGCCAGCGCGTCGGCGGTCGTGACGACCGGCGGCTTGAGGTTCGGCATGATGATCGCGCGACCGAACTGGCGCGCGCTGTGCGGCAGGACACTGGCCATCGCCGCGCCGTCACGGATGTGCAGGTGCCAGTCGTCGGGACGGGTGATGGTGATGGAATCTGGGGTTTCGATGGTGGACATGGCGGCTCTCGGAGTGCGGATGCCGACATTTTACCCGCAGCGGCTACGGCGCACCGCTGCGCATTTGCACCTTGACTTGTCTAATGATACTTGTCTAATGAATAATACGGGCCAGGAAGTCGCGCGCCCGTTCCGAACGCGGGGCGTCGAAGAAGGCATCCTTGGGACTGTCCTCGACGATACGGCCGCCATCCATGAAGACGACGCGGTCGGCCACCTTGCGCGCGAAGCCCATCTCGTGGGTCACGACCATCATCGTCATGCCTTCCTGGGCCAGCCCGGCCATCACCTCGAGCACCTCGCCCACCATCTCGGGGTCGAGCGCCGAGGTCGGCTCGTCGAACAGCATCGCCTTCGGGTCCATGGACAAGGCCCGCGCGATCGCCACCCGCTGCTGCTGGCCGCCCGACAGCTGGTTCGGGTATTTGTCCTGGTGCGCCAGCAGGCCCACGCGGTCGAGATAGGCCAGGCCCCGCTCCGCCGCCTCGTCCTTGCCGCGGCCCAGCACCTTGACCTGGGCGAGTGTCAGGTTGTCGCGTACCGACAGGTGGGGGAAGAGCTCGAAGTTCTGGAACACCATGCCGATGTGGGCGCGCAGCTTGCGCAGGTCGGTCTTCGGGTCGCCCACGGAAATGCCGTCGACCCGCACGCTGCCCTGCTGGAAGGGCTCCAGGCCGTTGACGGTCTTGATCAGGGTCGACTTACCCGAGCCGGATGGCCCGCACACCACCACCACGTCCCCGCGCCCGACCTGCGTACTGCAGTCGCCGAGCACCTGGAAGGCGCCATACCACTTGCTGACATGCTCGATATCGATCATTTGTCATCCATTTGTCTTGCTCCGTCGTGTGCTTGTTGTGTGCTTGTTGCACAAGCAGTAAGCATGCTTGACAGCACTATCAGCCCCTAGGATACTGCCAAACTTGCCATAACCATCAGAACGCACTGGCCGTTTCGTCCCTCGGAAGCCAGGTATTTTGCCCGATTCACCTGCCAGCGACAGCGCCAACCGTTGCCGCTGGCTGTGCACAGGTCCACAAGACAGGAAGTTTATGAACAATCGAAATCGCCTGACCACCTATATCCTGATCGCCCTCGTGCTCGGGATCGTCGTCGGTTACCTGGTCAATGCCAACGTCAGCACGGAGCAGGCGAAGTCGTTCTCCGACGCGATGTCGCTGATCACCACGCTGTTCCTCCGCCTGATCAAGATGATCATCGCGCCGCTCGTGTTCTCGACCCTGGTGGTCGGTATCGCCAAGATGGGCGACGCCAAGGAAGTGGGCCGCATCGGCGTCAAGGCGCTGGGCTGGTTCATCATCGCCTCCGTCATCTCGCTGTCGCTGGGCCTGATCCTGGTGAACATCTTCCGTCCGGGCGACGCCATGGCCGTGTCGGGCGCGCTGCCGGCGGTGGGCACCTCGTCGGGCATCGTCACCAGCAGCCTGACCCTGAAAGAGTTCATTACCCACCTGGTGCCGTCCTCGATCGTCGACGGCATGGCCAAGAACGAGATCCTGCAGATCGTCGTGTTCTCGCTGTTCTTCGGCACCGCGGCGGCCGCCGTCGGCGCCCGCGCCACCCCGCTGATCGACGCGGTGGACGGCGTCGCCCACATCATGCTGAAGGTCACCGGCTACGTGATGAACTTCGCGCCGATCGCCGTGCTGGCGGCGGTGGCGGGCATCATCGCCAAGAGCGGCCTGGGCGTACTGTCGACCTACGGCATCTTCATGGCCGAGTTCTACTTCGGCATCGTGCTGCTGTGGATCGTGCTGATCCTGATCGGCATGGCCTTCCTTGGCCCGCGCGTGCTGCGCCTGATCGCCGAGCTGCGCAGCCCGACCCTGCTGGCTTTCTCGACCGCCTCGTCGGAAGCCGCCTTCCCGAAAACCCTCGAAGGCCTGGAGCGCTTCGGCGTCAAGAACCGCCTGGCCGCCTTCGTGCTGCCGATCGGCTATTCGTTCAACCTCGACGGCTCGATGATGTACTGCACCTTCGCGGCCGTGTTCATCGCCCAGGCCTACGGCATCGAGCTGTCGCTGTCGACCCAGCTGACCATGATGCTGGTGCTGATGCTGACCTCGAAGGGCATGGCCGGCGTGCCGCGCGCCTCGCTGGTCGTCATCGCCGCCACCCTGTCGCAGTTCAACATCCCGGAAGCGGGCCTGCTGCTCCTGCTGGGCATCGACCACTTCCTGGACATGGCGCGTTCGGCCACCAACGTGATCGGCAACGGCATCGCCACCGCCGTGGTCGCGAAGTGGGAAGGCGAGCTGGGAGAGCCGAGCAAGGATCCGGCCGTGGCGCCGCTGCGCTGAGGCGGCCCGTATCGATTGCAATACCGAAGGCCTTCCAGCGATGGGAGGCCTTTTTCATAACGAGAAGAGGAGCGAGACATGAAACAGCTGTATGCGGCAGGGTTGCTGCTTGTTGCCACCGGCGCCAGCGCCGCCACCCAGACCGTCAACTGCGGCCGCCTGCTCGACGTGAAGAGCGGAACCTGGCGCGAGAAAGTCGGCATCGTGGTCGAGAACGGCAGCGTCAAGTCGGTCGGCCCGATGAGCCAGGAAGCCAGCGCCATCGACCTGTCGCGCCACGCCTGCCTGCCGGGCCTGATCGACATGCACGTGCACCTGACCGGCGAGACCGCGCCGGTGGTCGACGCCTACCGCGACCGCCTCACCGCCGACCCGGCCGACCTGGCCCTTCGCTCGGTCAAGTACGCGCAGCGCACCCTGATGGCGGGCTTCACCACCGTGCGCGACCTGGGCGCGGCCGACGGCCTGAACGTGGCGCTCAAGCGCGCCATCGCCGCCGGCGAGATTCCCGGCCCGCGCATGTTCACCGCCGGGAAGTCGATCGCCACCACCGGCGGCCACGCCGACCCGACCAACAACCTGTCGCATTTCCTGAGCGAGAAGATCGGCACGCCAGGACCCGAACAGGGCGTGGCCGACAGCCCGGAAGAAGCCCGCCAGGCCGTGCGCGCACGCTACAAGGAAGGCGCGGACCTGATCAAGATCACCGCCACCGGCGGGGTGCTGAGCCAGGCCGCCAATGGCCAGAACTCGCAGTACACCGATGACGAGCTGCGCGCCGTGGTCAGCACCGCCAAGGACTACGGCTTCCGCGTCGCGGCCCACGCGCACGGCGCCGAGGGCATGAAGCGCGCGCTGCGCGCCGGCGTCGACTCGATCGAGCACGGTACCCTGATGGACGACGAGGTCATCGGCCTGTTCAAGAAGACCGGCGGCTGGTACGTGCCGACCATCTCGGCCGGCCGCTATGTCGCCGACAAGGCCAAGGACCCGAACTACTATTCGGCCCTGGTGCGCCCCAAGGCGGCCGCCATCGGCCCGCAGCTGCAGAACACCTTCGCGCGCGCCCACAAGGCCGGCGTGAAGATCGCCTTCGGCACCGACGCCGGCGTGTTCCCACACGGCGACAACGCCAAGGAATTCGGCTACATGGTGGAAGCGGGCATGACGCCGATCGAAGCGATCCGCGCCGCCACCGTGCACGCGGCCACCCTGCTCGACCAGGGCAAGCGCCTGGGGGCGATCGAGCCGGGCTTCGCCGCGGACATCATCGCGGTCGAAGGCGATCCGCTGCGCGACGTGAAGCAGCTCGAGCAGGTCAAGTTTGTCATGAAGGAAGGCGTCGTCTTCAAGAAGCTGTAAGACGGTTGCCGCAACGCCGTTCCCGTTACCGCGGGGACGGCTTTTTTTGTTTAGGAGAAGTCCATGCTGTTCCACCAATCCGTCCGCGCCACGAGCGCGCTGTTCGGTTTCCTGTTCCTGCTGATCACCGCGGCGCAAGCGCACACCGCCAAGCTGCCGAACGTCACCATCCTCGCCACCGGCGGCACCATCGCCGGCACCGGCGCCACCAGCACCACCACGGTGGGCTACACCGCCGCCACGGTCGGCGTGCACGCGCTGATCCAGGCCGTGCCTGAAATGACCAAGGTGGCCAATATCACCGGCGAGCAGGTGTTCCAGATCGCCAGCGAGAACATGGGCAACGAACACTGGCTGCTGCTCGCCAAGCGCGTCAACCTGCTGCTGGCCCAGCCGAACGTGGACGGGATCGTGATCACCCACGGCACCGACACGCTGGAGGAAACGGCCTACTTCCTGAACCTGGTCGTCAAGAGCAGGAAGCCGGTGGTGCTGGTGGGCTCGATGCGCCCCTCGACCGCGCTGTCGGCCGACGGCCCGATCAACCTGTACAACGCGGTCAACCTGGCCGGTAGCCAGGCCGCGATCGGCAAGGGCGTGCTGGTGGCGATGAACGACCAGATCCACGCGGCGCGCGACGTGAGCAAGGCGAACACCACCACCGCCGACACCTTCCGCGCGCAAGAGCTGGGCATGATCGGCTACATCCAGGGCGGCAAGCCCTTCTTCTACCGCGAAGTGACGCGCAAGCACACGGTGGACACTGAATTCGACATTACCAAGCTCGATGCGCTGCCGCAGGTGGACGTGGCCTATGCCTATGCGAACGTGGGCGCGGTGGCGGTGAATGCCCTGGTGGCGGCCGGCGCCAAGGGGCTGGTGCACGCGGGTGTGGGCAACGGCAGCCTGCCGGCCAAGACCAAGCCCGCCCTGGTCGCGGCGCGTGAAAAAGGCGTGGTGGTGGTGCGTTCGAGCCGTGTCGGCCAGGGCATCGTGGCGCGCAATGGCGAGGCGAATGACGACCAGCTGGACTTCGTGGTGTCGGATACCCTGAGCCCGCAGAAGGCGCGCATCCTGTTGATGCTGGCGCTGACCAGGACGAGCAGCACCAAGGATATTCAGCGGATATTCTATACCTACTAAACGTAAGACACGTACATGTAAACGTCATCCCCGCGTAGGCGGGGACCCAAGTTTGCATGCAGTTTGGTACTGCACGCCTTCTCACTATACGGCGGCATTGGGTCCCCGCCTACGCGGGGATGACGGTTTCAAGGGTGGGGGCAGGTATTACTTGAGTGCCTCATCCCGCTCCAGCTCCAACGGCGGCGACGCCAGTTCCTCATCCGGCCGCGCCAGCTGCCTTTCCCACATCTGCGCATACAAGCCGCGCGCCGCCAGCAGCGCGCCGTGCGTGCCCCGCTCCACGATCCTGCCGTGATCCAGCACGATGATCTGCTGCGCATCCGCGATCGTCGACAGGCGGTGCGCGATCACCAGGGTGGTGCGGTTCTTCGCGATCTCCTTCAGCTGCGCCTGGATCGCCTGCTCCGACTTGGAGTCCAGCGCCGACGTCGCCTCGTCGAAAATCAGGATCGCCGGGTTCTTGAGCAGGGTGCGCGCGATGGCGACCCGCTGCTTCTCGCCGCCCGACAGCTTCAGCCCGCGCTCGCCCACCATGGTCTGGTAGCCGTCCGGCAGGCTTTCGATGAAATCGTGGATCGATGCCGCCCGCGCCGCCGCGACGATGTCCGCATGCGACGCGCCCGGCTTGCCATAGGCGATGTTGTATTCGATGCTGTCGTTGAACAGCACCGTATCCTGGGGCACGATGCCGATCGCCGCGCGCAGCGACTGCTGGGTGACCTCGCGCAGGTCCTGGCCGTCGATGCGGATCGCGCCGCCGTTCACGTCGTAGAAGCGGAACAGCAGGCGCGACAGGGTCGACTTGCCCGAGCCGCTATGGCCCACCACCGCCGTCGTGGTGCCGGCCGGGATGCTGAAGTCGACGTCGAACAGGATCTGGCGCTTGGCTTCGTAACTGAACTCGACGTGCGAGAACTCGACCTGGGCGCCGCGCGTCAGCAGGGGCTGGGCGCCCGGCGAATCGGCCACCTCGCGGTTCTGGTCGAGCAGCGAGAACAGGCGCTCCATGTCGGCCAGGCTTTGCTTGATCTCGCGGTAGATCACGCCCAGGAAGTTGAGCGGAATGTACAGCTGGATCATGAAGGAGTTCACCAGCACCAGGTCGCCCAGGGTCATGGTGCCCGCGATGACGCCCTCGGTGGCGCGCCACAGGATGAGGGTGACGGCGGTGGCGATGATCAGGGACTGGCCGGTGTTCAGCACCGACAGCGAGGTCTGCGAGCGCACCGCGGCGTTCTCGTAGTTCTGCAGGCCCTGGTCGTAGCGCCTGGCTTCGTAGTCCTCGTTGCCGAAGTACTTCACCGTCTCGTAGTTGAGCAGCGAATCGATGGCCTTGGTGTTGGCCTTCGAATCCAGGTCGTTCATCGTGCGCCGGAAATGGGTGCGCCATTCGGTGACGATGACGGTGAAGGCGATGTAGGTCACCAGCGCCACGGCCGTGATGATGCTGAACCAGATGTCGTAGTTGATCGCCAGGTAGCCCAGGACCAGGGTGATCTCGACCAGGGTCGGCAGCACGTTGAACAGCGAGTACGAGATCAGCGAATTCACGCCGCGCGTGCCGCGCTCGATGTCGCGCGTCATGCCGCCGGTCTGGCGGTTCAGGTGGAAGCGCAGCGACAGCGCGTGCAGGTGGCGGAACACCTTGAGGGCGATGGTGCGCACGGCGCGCTGGGTCACGCGCGCAAACAGGAATTCGCGCAGCTCGGTGAACACCGTGGTCGACAGACGCAGCAGGCCGTAGGCGACCAGGGCGCCGAGCGGCAGCACCAGCAAGGCCTGCGGATGGGCGGGGTCGATGGCCAGCTGGTCGATCAGCTGCTTGAGCACCAGCGGCACGCCGACGTTGGCCATCTTCGCGCCGATCAGGGCGCCGAGGGCGGCCAGCACGCGCCATTTGTACACCCACAGGTAGGGGAAGAGCGTGCGCAGGGTGGCCCAGTCGTTGCGGGGCGCGCCCGAGGCGGAGGGCGGCGGCGGGAGGGAACTCGCGGATGAGCGTCGCATGGCAGGGCTTCGTGATTTATGGTTCAATTCGGGACGATTGTAGCTTTTACCGAGATTTCAAGATGACCACGCCAGAAAACACCACCCCATCCATCACCCGACTGCCGGCAGGAAAGATGCCGGAGTTGCGCGTCATGCCGGCACCGAGCGACGCCAACGTCTACGGTGACGTGTTCGGCGGCTGGATCATGGCCCAGGTCGACATCGCCGGCTCGCTGCCGGCCACCCGCCGCGCCAACGGCCGCGTGGCGACCATCGCCGTCAATTCCTTCGTGTTCAAGAACCCGGTGTTCGTGGGCGACCTCTTGTCGTTCTACGCCGATATCACCAAGGTTGGCAACACCTCGATCACCGTGTGCGTCGAAGTCTATGCCGAACGCAACCGCCTGCAGGCCGAAGTGGTCAAGGTGACCGAAGCGACCCTGACCTATGTCGCCACCGGCCCGGACCGCAAGCCGCGCCAGCTGCCGCCGCTCGATTCGCTGATCGCGCACCGCTGAGTCAATGCAGGACGCGCGCCGGCTGTTCCTGCTGCAAGGAGCGCGCTGGTCGGCCGCGCTCAGCGCGGTATCGCTCGCCACACCCGCCGGCGCCACCGGCGCCAATCCCTTCAGCCTCGGGGTCGCCTCGGGCTCGCCCCTGCCGGACTCGGTGATCCTGTGGACCCGCATCCTTGCCAATCCGCTCGACGCCTCGGGCATGCCGCCTGTCGCCCTGGCCGTGCGCTGGGAAGTGGCGGAGGACGAAGCCTTCCGCCGCATCGCTGCCAAGGGCAGCGCGACAGCGGCGCCGGCGCTCGCGCATAGCGTTCATGTGGACGTGAAGGGCCTGGTGCCGGAACGCTGGTACTGGTACCGCTTCATGCTGGGCGACGCCGTCAGCCCGGTGGGCCGCACCCGCACCGCGCCGGCGCCAGGCGCCCTGCCCGCGATGCTCAAGCTGGCCGTGGCCTCCTGCCAGCACTGGGAGTTCGGCAGCTACGCGGCGCACCGCCACATCGCCAGCAGCGCGCCGGACCTGGTGGCCTTCCTGGGTGACTACATCTATGAATGGGGGCCCTACCAGCTGCAGCATCCGCAGCGCGTCGTCCGCACCAACGAATCGTTCACCCTGGCCGACTACCGGCGCCGCTATGCCCAGTACAAAAGCGACCCGGACCTGCAGGCGGCGCACCGCGCCGCACCCTGGATCGTGACCTGGGACGACCACGAGGTCGCCAACGACTACGCCGGCGTGCGCGACGAACTGCTCACCAGGGACTTCGCAGCGCGCCGGGCGGCCGCCTACCAGGCCTTCTACGAACACATGCCGCTGCGCCTGCCGCCATTGAAGAACTTCGCGCAACTGCGCCTGTACCAGCGCCTCGACTGGGGACGGCTGGCGCGCATCCACGTGCTCGACAACCGCCAGCACCGCGCGGCGCAAGCATGCCCGCGCAAGGGGCGGGGCGGCTCGAACGCGATGTTCGCGCGCGAGTGCGCGGCGCTGCGGGATCCGCGGCGCGGCATGCTGGGGCCCGAGCAAGAAGCGTGGCTGGGTTCCGGGCTGGCGTCCTCGCGCGCCCAGTGGAACATCCTGGCGCAGCAGACCCTGATGGCGCAGTCGAGCAGCTTTCCCGTGTTCGCGCCGGGCGAGAACCGTGTCTGGACCGATGGCTGGGACGGCTATCCGCTGGCGCGGCGCCGGCTGCTTGAATCGGTGCTCAAGTCAGGCGCCAGGAATCCCGTGGTGCTGGGCGGGGACGTGCACACCTTCTATGCCTGCGAGCTGCGGCCCGATTTCTCGCGGCCGGTGTCGAAGGCCAATCCGCTGGCGGCGACGGAGTTCTGCGGCACCTCGGTGACCTCGAGTTCGCGGGCGCAGGCCAGGACCTTAGCGCATGTGTCGAACAATCCGCACATGAGGTATGGGCGTAGCGACAAGCGGGGGTACATGCTGATGGAGGTCACGCCCAAGGGGATGGTGACGCATTTCATGGGGCTGGAGAACGTGCGCGATGCAGGGTCGGGGGTGGAGCGGCTGGCGGCGTTCCGGGTGGAGGATGGGAGGATTGGGGTGGAGAGGATCGGCTAGGGGCTTATCGGGGGAACTTGGGTCCCCGCCTTCGCGGGGATGACGTTAATTGAGAATGCGTGAACAGTCGAGGATCCGATTCCGGTCACCATCCTTAAAACCGTCATCCCCGCGAAGGCGGGGACCCAAGTTCTGCCAACACAGCGTTAACTCACGCCGCCTGCGTCGCCTTCTCATCCCTCAGCTCGCGCCGCAGGATCTTGCCCACGTTGGTCTTCGGCAGCGTCTCGCGGAACTCGACGAACTTCGGACGCTTGTAGCCGGTCAGCTGCTCCTTGCAGAAGCTCATGACGTCCTCGGCGCTGAGCGCCGGGTCCTTGCGCACGATGTAGAGCTTGACCGCCTCGCCCGAGTGCTTGTCCGGCACGCCCACGCAGGCCACTTCCAGCACGCCCGGCAGGCCCGCCACCACGCCTTCGACTTCGTTCGGGTAGACGTTGAAGCCCGAGACCAGGATCATGTCCTTCTTGCGGTCGACGATGCGGGTGTAGCCGGTGGCTTCCATGATGCCGACGTCGCCGGTCTTGAAGAAGCCGTCGGCGGTCATGACCTTGGCGGTTTCGTCGTCGCGCTGCCAGTAGCCGGCCATCACCTGCGGACCGCGCACGGCGATCTCGCCGGCGGTGCCGTAAGGCGCTTCGTTGTCCTGCTCGTCCAGGATGCGCAGCTCGGTCGAGGGCAGCGGCAGGCCGATGGTGCCGGTGAACTCGGTGATATCGCAGCGGTTGGCCGCCACCACCGGCGAGGTCTCGGACAGGCCGTAGCCTTCGACGATCGGCGCGCCGGTGACCTTCAGCCACTTGTCGGCGACCGGCTTTTGCACCGCCATGCCGCCGCCCGGGCAGACCATCAGGCCAGAATGGTCCAGCTTGGCGAATTCCGGATTGTTCAGCAGGCCGTTGTACAGGGTGTTCACGGCCGGGAACACGTTGATGCGGTACCTGGACAGCTCCTTGATGAAGCCCGGGATGTCGCGCGGGTTCGGGATCAGCAGGTTCATGCCGCCGGTGCGCATGCCCATCAGGGCGCACACGGTCAGCGCATAGATGTGGTACAGCGGCAGCGCGCAGGCATATTGCGCCTGCTCGCCCGGCTTCAGGCGCGCCAGGGTCGGTGCGAACCAGGCTTCGTTCTGCAGCACGTTGGCGATCACGTTGCGGTGCAGGAGCACGGCGCCCTTCGATACGCCGGTGGTGCCGCCGGTATACTGCAGGAAGGCGATGTCGTCATGGCCGATCGTGACCGGCTTCATGGTCAGGCGCGCGCCGTCGGCGAGCACGCGGTTGAAGGCGACGGCGCCCGGCACGGAGTAGCCCGGCACCATCTTCTTGACCTTGCGCACCACCAGGTTGACCAGCAGGCCCTTCAGGCCCAGCATGTCGCCCATGCTGGCGATCACGACGTGCTTGACGCTCGTCTTGCCAACCACCTGCTCCAGCGTGTGCGCGAAGTTCTCCAGCACCACGATGGCTTCGGCGCCCGAATCGGTCAGCTGGTGCTGCAGTTCGCGCGGGGTGTACAGGGGGTTGACGTTGACGACCACATAGCCGGCGCGCAGCACGGCCGCCAGCGCCACCGGGTATTGCAGGATGTTCGGCATCATGAGCGCGACGCGCGCGCCCGGCTTCAGGCCACGGTTCTGCAGCCAGGCCGCTACGCGCTGCGACATCGCATCGAGTTCGGCGTAGGTGATGGACTTGCCCATGCAGGCGTAGGCCTTGCGGTCCGCATACTTGCGGAAGGCTTCCTCCAGCAAATGGGTCAGGGAGCGGTACTGCGTCGGGTCGATTTCCGGCACGACGCCTTTCTCGTACGATCCAAGCCAAAATTTGTCCATCTGTGCCTTACCTTCCATATTGGTTCCACTAAAAAAAGCGCAAGCCGTCCTGCCGGACGGCCCGCGCCAGCCGAATGCCGTGACGCCCGTGCTTAGGCTATGCCGCCTGCTTTTCGTCCCTCAGCGCCCGCCGCAGGATCTTGCCGACGTTGGTCTTGGGCAGCTCGTCGCGGAATTCGATGTATTTCGGCTTCTTGTAGCCGGTGAGCTGCTGCTTGCAGTAGTCCATCAGCTGCTCGGTCGTCAGGTTCGGGTCCTTGCGCACCACGAACACCTTCACCGCTTCGCCCGAATGCGGGTCGGGCACGCCGACCACGGCGCATTCCAGCACGCCCGGATGGGCGGCGATCACGCCTTCCAGCTCATTCGGATAAACGTTGAAGCCCGACACCAGGATCATGTCCTTCTTGCGGTCGACGATCTTCACGTAGCCGCCGTCGTCCATCACGCCCACGTCGCCGGTCTTGAAGAAGCCCTCCGGCGTCATGACCTTGGCCGTCTCGTCCGGCCGGTTCCAGTAGCCCGCCATCACCTGCGGCCCGCGGATCGCGATCTCGCCGACCTGGCCGTGGGGCAGCTCGCGGCCCTCGTCGTCCAGGATCGCGACCTCGGTCGACGATACCGGCAAGCCGATGGTGCCGGTGAACTCCGTCACGTCGCCACGGTTGGCGGTCGCCAGCGGCGAGGTTTCCGAGAGCCCGTAGGCTTCGGTGATGCCGGTGCCGGTGATCTGGCGCCACTTGTCGTTGACCGTCTTCTGTACCGCCATCCCGCCGCCGACCGAGAACTGCAGCGCCGAGAAATCGAGCTTGGCGAATTCCGCGTTGTTCACCAGCGCGTTGTACAGCGTGTTCACCGCAGGCAGCATGTGGAAGCGGTACTTGGCCAGCTCCTTCACGAAACCGGGGATGTCGCGCGGGTTTGGAATCAAGACGTTCAAGCCGCCGCTGCGCATGCCCCACATCGCGCAGGCCGTCAGCGCGAAGATGTGGTACAGCGGCAGCGCGCAGATGGTCACCGGCTGCTCGCCCGGCGCCATCTTCTGCAAGCCGGGCGCGGCCCAGGCTTCGGTCTGCAGAAGGTTGGCGATCACGTTGCGGTGCGTGAGGGTGGCGCCCTTCGACACGCCCGTGGTGCCGCCCGTGTACTGCAGGAAGGCGACGTCGTCCGCCTTCAGTTCGGCCGCCTTGAACGGCATGCGGCTGCCCTGCGCCAGCGCGTCCTTGAAACGCACCATGTTCGGCAGGGCGAAGTCCGGCACCATCTTCTTCACGCTGCGCACCACGAAGTTGACCAGCATGCCCTTCACGCCGCCCAGCATCTCGCCCATGCTCGCCACCACCACGTGGCGCAGCGGGGTCTTGCCCAGCACCTGCTGCACCGTGTGGGCGAAGTTCTCCAGCACGATGATCGCCTCGCTGCCCGAGTCCTTGATCTGGTGCTCGAGTTCGCGCGCGGTGTACAGCGGGTTGACGTTGACCACGGTGAAGCCGGCGCGCAGGATGGCCGCGATGGCGATCGGGTACTGCAGCACGTTCGGCATCATGATCGCCACCCGCGCGCCCGGCGCCATGCCGCGGCTTTGCAGCCAGGCGGCCAGCTTCTTCGAGTACGCATCCAGCTCGCGATAGGTCATGAACTTGTCCATGCACACATACGCGTTGCGGTCAGCATACTTACCGAACGATTCATCCAACAAATGCACCAATGAACGGTATTGATTTGGATCAATCTCCGTAGGGACGCCCGGGGGGTACGACTTCAGCCAAATTTTGTCCATTGGTTGCCTCTGTCTCGAAAATAGTTATCGTTGTGGTCGAGCGCCTGGCTGGTGCTGCGCACGCGCGCGCGCGTAGCTTGTGCCTTTGTTATCGCTGATGATGATGCTATCGGGCAGTGCTGCTACGCGCAAGCGCTTTCGGCGCGATTGGAACGGGTCCTCTACCTCGCGCCAACCATGCTGCGCTGCACCACGAGCGGCGCCGGCGTGGTGCTGGCGCCCAGCTTCTTGAGCACCCGGTGCCGGTCCGCCTTGTCGAGCTTGGCGAGCTGGTTGACTGCCTTGTAGAAGCCGTTCCAGCTTCTTTCGCGCTGCAGCAAGGCGCGGAAAGCGGGCACGAAATCGTTGTAGGTGGCAATCGATGCCAGGTGGGCGTTCGAGAGCGGCTCCTCGAAGAACTTGTCGTAGCCGGCATAGCCGCCCCAGTTCGCCTTGAGCACCTGGTAGTCGTCCTTCAGGGCCAGGAACAGGCGCGCCTTGGCGATGCGCTTGTCGCTGTCGGGGGCCATGCTCTTGTAGTTACGGTCCAGCTCGCCGCGGTACTTGAGCAGCAGCCCCAGGAAATCCTGCTTGCGCGCCGCATAGCGGTCGTAGGCGTCGCGCATGGCCGGGTTACCGAAGCGTTCCAGCCAGCCTTCCACGCCGGCTTCCTCCACGGCGCTGGCGAAGGACTCATTGAATTGCGAGTCGCCCGCCACATAGGCGACCTGGTGCGCCAGTTCGTGGAACAGCATGCGCGCCAGCTGGGCGTCCGGGTAGTTGATGAAGGTCGAGATCAGGGGATCGCTGAACCAGCCCAGGGTCGAGTAGGCCGGCACGCCGCCCACCTCGACGTCGTGGCCCTTGGCGCGCAGCTCCTTGGCGAAGGCCTGGGCCTCGGCCTTGCTGTAGTAGCCGCGGTAGTTCACGCAGCCGGCCACCGGGAAGCACCATTGCATGGGCTTGAGCGAGAGCTCGGGCGTGGCCACCACGTTCCACAGCACATAGGGGCGCTTGAGGTGGGTGTAGTTGGTATAGCTGCCGTTATCGGGCAGCTTCATTTCCTGGATCGCGTAGCGGCGGATCTGGCGCGCCGTCTCGAGACGGTGGCGCAGTTTCACGTTGGTGCCGGGATCGGCGATCCAGTCGTCGATGGAGCGCGAGTCGGTCAGCAATTCGAGCTGGCCTTGCGCGGCTTGACTGTAGTAGGAGAGGGATGAGCAGCTTGACAACATCAGGGCCGCCGCTGCGGCGGCCATCATGGGCCGGAAGGCCTGGGAAAATCTAGAGGGTTTCATCTCGCGTCGAATCTCGCGTTGCATGTGCGGTCTTTTCGACCTGCACCAACGTGTCGTAGAAAGTGGGCGCCCTGCCCATGTCGGTCAGACGCTGGCTGGTGACTTCATTGGCGTTCTTGCCATCGGAGGAGAGTTTCTTCCACCAGATGGACAAGCCCACCACCAGCCCCGGACGCGCCTTGTCGGTCACGCGTGCGCGGGCGACGAAGGAGCCGCGGTCGTTAAAAATGCGCGCCATATCCCCATGCGCGATGCCGCGTGCGGCGGCGTCGTTCGGGTGGATATCGAGGTGCGGCTCGCCCTCGGTGGCGCGCAGGCTCTGCACGTTGACAAACGTTGAGTTGAGGAAGTTCCTCGCCGGTGGAGAGATCATCGCCAGCGGATACCTTGCGGCCAGCTCCGGGTTGGAAGCGGCCGATTCATACGGTGCGGTATAGCTCGGGACCGGATCGAGTCCGTCCCGCGCCATGGTGCTCGAGTAAAACTCGCACTTGCCCGACGGGGTCGGGAAGCCGCCCTCGGCGAACGGGGCGGCCGGCATGTTCAGTTTCTGCCAGCCCTTGCGCTTGAGCGATTCCCAGTCGAAGTGAACCGCGCGCGCATCCTGCTTGTTGAAGGCCTGGGCAGCGAGCTGGTCGTCGCTCTCGCTGAAGCAGGGGTCGTCGAAGCCCATGCGCGCCGCCAGCAGGCGGAAGAATTCGGTGTTCGGCTTGGCTTCGCCAACCGGCGCCACGGCCGCGTTGTTGGCCATCATGTACAGGTGGCCATAGGCCAGGTGGGCATCGACGTGCTCGAGCTGGGTGGTGGCCGGCAGCAGGATGTCGGCATAGTCGGCGCTGTCGGTGCGGAAGTGTTCGAGCACCACGGTGAACAGGTCTTCGCGCTCGAAGCCGCGCTGCACCTGGCTCGAGTCCGGCGCGATCGCCAGCGGGTTGGCGTTGTAGACGATCACGGCCTCGATCTTCGGGCCGAATTCCGGCGAAGCCTCCTTGAGCAGGTCGTCGCCGATGGTGGTCATGTTGATCGTGCGCGGGCTGCGGCCCTTGAGCAGGTCCGGGCGCTGCAGGGCCGCGCGGTCGGTCGGGAAGGTCCCCGAGGTCGACAGCTGGACGCCGCCGGCCGGATGGCGCCAGGCGCCGACCAGGGCCGGCAGGCAGGCGATGTTGCGCACCGACATGCCGCCGCCGCGCACGCGCTGCAGGCCGTAGTTCATGCGGATCGCGGCCGCTTCGCCGCGCTTGGCGGTCTGGCCGTAGAGGCGCGCCAGCGCCACCACCTCTTCCACCGTGATGCCGCAGGTGGCGGCGGTGCGCTCCGGCGTCCATTCGAGCGCGCGCGCCTTCAGGTCCTCGAAGCCGAGCGTGTACTTGCCGATGTAGTCGTGGTCGAGCAGGTCTTCCTGGATCAGCACGTGCATCATGCCCAGCGCCAGCGCGGCGTCGGTGCCCGGCAGCAGCGCGATGTGCTGGTGGCACTTCTCGGCCGTCAGCGAGCGGTAGGGATCGATCGCGACCAGGGTGGCGCCGCGGCGCTTGGCTTCCTGGGCGCGCATCCAGAAGTGCAGGTTGGAGGCGATCGGGTTGCCGCCCCAGATCAGGATCAGTTTCGCGTTCTGGAATTCCTCGATGTCGGTGCCCATCGAGCCGCCGATGGTGTACTTGTAGCCGGTGGCGCCGGCCGTGGCGCAAATGGTGCGGTCGAGCAGCGAGGCGCCCAGGTGGTTGAAGAAGCGCAGCGACATCGAGTCGCCCTGCACCAGGCCCATGGTGCCGGCATAGCTGTAGGGCAGGATGGCTTGCGGATCGCGCGCGGCGATGCCCTTCAGGCGCGTGGCGATGGTGTCCAGCGCCTCGTCCCAGCTGATGCGTTCGAACTTGCCCTCGCCCTTGCGGCCCACGCGGCGCATCGGGTACAGCAGGCGGTCGGCGTGGTAGGTGCGGTCGACGTAGCGCGCCACCTTGGTGCACAGTACCCCGGCCGTGGTCGGATGCTCCGGATCGCCCTTCACCTCGGTCGCGACACCGTTTTCGACGGTGACGAGCAGGGCGCAGGTATCGGGGCAATCGTGGGGGCAGGTCGCACGGACTTGGGTGGCGGTCATGTTCTTTTGGAATGGAAGGCTGCAGGAAAAAACTGCGTGAAACCAATACTTTATACGATTCCCGCGGGCTTCGCGCCCTCCTTTGTCAAGACTGTTTGAGGCAGGCTACAATAGTTCAAATCATGCAATGCCAACACAACAAGCCGCATGACAAGACTAGGAGACCCTGATGAAGCTAGTGGAACCCATACTTGCTTTCCAGACCGAGTTGCAGGCTATCCGCCGCGACCTGCACGCCCACCCGGAGCTGTGCTACGAAGAAGTGCGCACCGCCGACATGGTGGCCGAGCGCTTGACGGCCTGGGGCATTCCCATCGTGCGCGGCCTGGGCCTGACCGGCGTGGTCGGCATCATCAAGGGCGGCACGTCCGGCCGCGCGATCGGTCTGCGCGCCGACATGGATGCGCTGCCGATGCAGGAGCTGAACCGCTTCCCCCACGCCTCGACCAACCCGGGCAAGATGCACGCCTGCGGCCACGACGGCCACACCGCCATGCTGCTGGGCGCGGCCCGCTACCTGGCCCAGCACCGCAACTTCGACGGCACGGTCTACGTGATC
Source organism: Massilia sp. DD77 (assembly GCF_036961685.1). Lineage (NCBI taxonomy): Bacteria > Pseudomonadati > Pseudomonadota > Betaproteobacteria > Burkholderiales > Oxalobacteraceae > Massilia > Massilia sp. DD77. The sequence continues at coordinate 7,693 of NZ_JBAMDH010000033.1, read as the reverse complement.
TTCCAGCCGGCCGAGGAAGGCGGCGGCGGCGCCAAGCGCATGATGGACGACGGCCTGTTCGCACAGTTCCCGATGGAGGCCGTGTACGGCATGCATAACTGGCCGGGCATTCCCGAAGGCAGCTTCGGCGTCGTGGCCGGGCCGATGATGGCCTCGAGTAACGAGTTCCGCGTGGTGGTGCGCGGCAAGGGCGCGCACGCGGCCCAGCCGCACCGGGGCGTCGACCCGGTGATGGTGGCGGTGCAGATCGCCCAGAGCTGGCAAACCATCATCTCGCGCGAAAAGAACCCGCTGGACACGGCGGTGCTGTCGATCACGCAAATCCATGCGGGCAGCGCCACCAACGTGATCCCGGACGAAGCCGAGCTGGTCGGTACTGTGCGCACCTTCACCACGGGCGTGCTGGACCTGATCGAGCGCCGGATGAACGAGATCGCCACAAGCGTCGCGGCCGGCTTCAACGCCAAGGTCGAGTTCAATTTCCGGCGCAACTATCCGCCGCTGGTGAACCATGCGGAGCAGACGGCCTTCGCCATCGAGGCCATGCGTGCGGTGGTGGGCCAGGACCGGGTCGATACGGATGTCGAACCGACCATGGGGGCGGAGGACTTCGCCTTCATGCTGCAGGAAAAGCCGGGCTGCTATGTCTTCATCGGCAATGGCGAAGGCGAGCACCGCATGGGCGGGCACGGGCTGGGGCCGTGCCAGCTGCACAATGGCAGTTATGACTTCAACGACAATTTGCTGCCGATCGGGGCCAGCTATTGGGTGAAGCTGGTCGAAATGAGTTTGCCTACGGCCTGAGCCGTAGCGTGGACGGCTTCGCCGTCCACGCGGTGATCGTTAGCGGATTCGCTTTCGCGCGCGGGCTGAGAGACGTGCGTTGAACGCGTGGACGGGAGACCCGTCCACCCTACGGTCAAGCCAGCTTGTCTGGCATCTCGCCCAGGCGCAGCCCGGGATTCATGCGCTCCAGCGCAATCAGCGCCGCCGCGTGATCCGCCTGCGGCAAATCCCCCGCGATCGCCTCGTACTGCCGCGTCACCAGCTCGGTCACCGGCAGCGCCAGACCGGCCGCGCCGGCGGCGGCCAGCACATTGTGCAAGTCCTTCAGCTGGCTCTTCACCTGTCCGCCGGCCACGAAATTCCGGTCCAGCATGCGCTGGCCATGCACCTCGAGGATGCGGCTGCCCGCGAAGCCGCCGCGGATCGCTTCGCGCACCTGGGCAGGATCGGCGCCCGCGGCCTGCGCCAGCAGCAGCGCCTCGGCCACCACATTGAGGGTTGCGCCCACGATCAGCTGGTTGCACAGCTTGGCCACCTGCCCGCTGCCGGCGGGGCCGACCAGGCGCGGCGTGCCCATCGCCGCCAGCACCGGCGCGGCCTCGTCGAAATCGGCCTGCGCGCCGCCCGCCATGATGGCCAGCTGGCCGCTCTGGGCGCCACCCACGCCGCCGGACACCGGCGCGTCGAGGAAGCGGCAGCCGTGGGCAGCCAGCAGGGAATGAAAAGCCAGCGCCTCGTCCTGCCGGGTCGAGCTCATGTCGATCCACAGGGCGCCCGGCGCGAGCGATGGCAGCGCCATGCGCATTACCTCTTCCACCACGGGACCGGCCTCCAGCATCGAGATCACGATGCGCGCGCCGGCGATGGCGTCCTCCAGCCGCGCGCAGGCGTCCAGGCCGAGGCCCGGCCCGCGCAGGGCCTCGGCCTTGGCATGGGTGCGGTTCCAGGCCCGCACCGGATGGCCGGCCTGCGCCAGCCGCGTCGCCATCGGCCCGCCCATCAGGCCGATGCCCAGGAAGGCGATGACGGGCCGCTCCATCAGAACAGCCCCAGGAACTTCTTCTTGACCGTGTTCACGCGGTCCGGGACCACCACGTCGGTCACGTTCTTGTCGTTGAACTTGTCGAGCAACTCGGGGAAGCCCCGGCGGCGCACCAGGTCCAGCTCTTCCTTGTAGAGCGGCACCACGCAATGGAAATAGACGTCCTTGCCGTCCACGTTCACGGAATGGAAAGGCTCGGGTGCGGACACCGGCGGCAGCAGGATCGCGCCTTCGAACCTGACGCCGCTCGCGTAGGGCTTGGCCGGGCTGCCGTTCGGCACCGTGTGGCCCAGGCCGATCCAGGTCGCCTGCTGGTGCGGGTAGTGGGCCAGGTGGCGCAGCAGGGCCACCGGCCAGTACCAGCGCTCGTCCTTGACCGCTTCCTCGTCCAGCTTCCAGTCGGGCGGCAGCGACATCATCAGCTCGCCGTAGGGCGGTGCGCCTTCCGGCGTCGTCATCGCCTTCCGGCTCATGCCCGAGGTGACCAGGCGCAGGAAGGGGTACTGTGGCCCGGCGGGAATCACGTGGATGTCCACCTGGACCGGGTCGGCCACGGTGTCGTGGAACACCAGCGAGGGCGCGCCCAGGTGGGCGGCGATGTGGTCCGCGACGGGGTCGTGCGGCAGCACGGCGGCTTCCACCTGGCGCTCCATGGGGGCGGCGAGGGGGTACAGGGGGGTGATGGTTGGTTCGGCCATGTTCGATCCGGTTCAATGTACGGCGGGCGCCTATGATACCTGCGCCGCATGGCTTGAGGGCCGCCAGCGCGACTTTGTTCACACAAGTACAATACCGCCTTCGTCAATAGTGCCAGACTCATTGACGAGCTCCACTTCCATTTCTAAGGCAAACCATGAAGATGATGAAAAAAATCGGCGCCGCGCTGGGCTTCATCAGCGCAGCCCTGTTCGCCCAGGCCGGCCATGCGGCCGATGGCTGGATCGATTCCGCTTCCGTCGAATTCGGCACCAATCCGCAGCAGAAAATGGCCCGCGTGGCCGTCCAGTCGGACTGGGACCAGCGCTGGTTCGCGTCCGGCGGCCGCCACCTGTCGGGCTACTGGGACGCCAACCTGGCCGCCTGGCGCCTGGAGGCCTACCGCAACGTGCCTGGCCAGAAAAAGACCATCGCCGTGGCCGGCCTGACCCCGGTGTTCCGCTACCAGGCCGACGACAAGCTGGGCTGGTATGCCGAAGCCGGCATCGGCATCAGCATGTTCTCGAAGCTGTACAAGAACGAGGACAAGGAACTGTCGACCGCCCTCCAGTTCGCCGACCATGTGGGCGTGGGCTACACCACGCCGAAGTGGGACCTGGGCCTGCGCTTCCAGCACTACTCGAACGGCAGCATCAAGAGCCCGAACGCCGGCGCCAACTGGCTGGTCGCACGCGCCGCCTGGCGCTTCTGAGCCGCTTTTAGACTCATCCTCGGGACAGGTCCGCGCGTGGCGCGGGCCTGCGCCGATTTGTGACACAATCGGCCAACACCGCCCGCTGCGGCGCGCGACCCTGCCGAGGCCCGATTGACCCCATCCAGTACCACATCCGCAAGCTTCAAGCGCTACCTGCCGTGGCTGGTCGCCACTGCCCTGTTCATGGAGCAGCTCGACGCCACCATCGTCAATACGGCCATCCCCAGCATCGCGTCCAGCCTCGGCGTCACCCCGCTCAGCCTCAAGTCGGTCGTCACCAGCTACATCCTCGGCCTGGCGGTGGGCATACCGGTCAGCGGCTGGATGGCCGACCGCTTCGGCACGCGGCGCGTGTTCTTCATCGCGATCGCGGTCTTCACCCTGGCTTCGGTCCTGTGCGGGCTGTCGCTGAACGCCGGCATGATGACCGCCGCGCGCCTGCTGCAAGGCCTCGGCGGCGCCATGATGATGCCGGTCGGGCGCCTCGCGATCGTGCGCACCTTTCCCAAGAACGAGCTGTTGGCGGCAATGAACTTCGTGATCATCCCGGCCCTGATCGGGCCCCTGCTCGGCCCCACGGCGGGCGGCCTGATCGTGCACTGGACCTCGTGGCGGGTGATTTTCTTCGTCAACGTGCCGGTCGGCCTGCTGGCGCTCTACTTCGTCTGGCGCCACATGCCGGACTACCAGGGCGAGGAGCGGCGGCCGCTGGACGTCCCCGGGCTGATCCTGTTCAGCAGCGGCACCGCCATCCTGTCCTGGCTGCTGGAAGTATTCGGCGAACACACGCTCGCGCCGTTCACGGCGGGCCTGCTGTTCGCGCTGTCGGCGGCGCTGCTGGGCGCCTATGCCTGGCACGCCTGCCGCATCAAGCATCCGCTGCTGCGCCTGACGCTGCTGAAGGTGCGCACCTTCCGCATCGCGGTGCTGGGCGGCTTCGTCACCCGGCTCGGCGTCGGCGGCCTGCCCTTCCTGCTGCCCCTGCTCTACCAGCTCGGCCTGGGACTGCCGGCCTGGCAATCGGGCCTCTTGATGATGCCGGCGGCCGCCGCCGCCATGGGCATGAAGCTGTTCGCCTCCAGGCTGCTGGGGCGCTTCGGCTACCGCCAGGTGCTGGTCGTGAACACGGTCTGCATCGGCCTGACCATCGCCCTGTTCACCCTGGTGGGAACCGGCACGCCGCTCTATGCGATCGTGGCCATCAGCCTCATGCAGGGCTTCTTCAATTCGCTGCAGTTCTCCAGCATGAATACCCTGGCCTATGCCGACATCGATCCCCAGGATTCGAGCATGGCCAGCACCATCTCGAGCTCTTTCCAGCAGCTGTCGATGAGCTTCGGCCTGGCGGCGGGGTCGATCGTGACGGCCTGGTTCCTGGGCGGCGTGCCGCAGACCGACCACGTGCAGGTGACGCGCGCCCTGCACCATGGCTTCGCCACGCTGGCCGTGCTGACCGTGATCTCGGCCCTGGTGTTCCGGCGCCTGCGCCGCAACGACGGCGACAGCATCAGCCGCGGGCAGGAGATGGCCAAGGAAGCGGCGCCGGTCACGGCGACGACCGAGTAATCAACCAATCAAGCGGCCAAATAAGCGGCCAAATAAGCGCGGCGCTTACAAACCCGCTTCGCTCAAGGCCTGCGGAATCACCTTGACCGAGCCGCGCTTCCAGACCTTCGGCTGCTTGATCGGCGAGAAATACACCAGCTTCTGGTCACGCGCCATGTAGACGCGGTAACGGTGCAGGAAATCGGCGCCCAGCACCACGATCTCGCCCGAGTGGGGCAAATCCATCACGCGCAGGTCGATGTTCTTCACCTCGAGGGCGCCGATTGCCATCTGCGCCACCGGCACCTTCCAGACCGGCTTGTCCGCATCCTGCCCCGGCAGCGGATCTTCGCGCATGGCGCCGGGTGACTCCGGCGTCAGGCCAAGGCGGGTGGCGACCGCCTTGGGCAGATAGGAATACGGGGTTGCCGTCGAGAGCAAGGCCCAGACGTCCTTACCGCCGATGCGGACGCTGAACACGAAGCGCGGATCGCGCTGCCACGGATCGACCCGCGCCGTGACCGGCACCGCGTCAGGATCCCAATAGGCGAGATGCTCCTTGAAGCAGCCGGCAGGCTTGAAGAATTTCAGGTAGCCCTCGTCCAGGGCGATTTCCAGGTCTGTCTGCAGGAGGCTGCGCGCACCCATCCGTACGCCGAAGCTGTCGTCCATGAAGTCCTCGACCATGTACTCGACATCCTTGCTCCTGGTGCGCCCGAACGAGAATTCCTCGAGCATGGCATGCAGGACGTTGTCGCGAACGATGTCCTGGCCGGTCGGGTTGCGGGCATCCTTGGCCGACATGAACCCGCTCGAGCTGCGCACGGCAATGCCGAGACGCTCCAGGGTTTTCTTGTTGAGCACGACCGACTCCGGAGCGCCCGTGCTCAGCATGACGGGAACGCTCTCGCCGTTGATGCTGGCTTTCCCGATGGGACGCAGGTCTTCGGTGAAGGTGAGCGGCATGCGCCCTTGTTCGCCCCGGTCGCATCCTGCTGGCAGCGGGTTCGCATGGGCTGCCGGCGCGCCGGCCAGCGCAAGGGAGGCGGCCAGCCCCAGCAAGGAAGCGTGAAGAACAGGGCGAATCGGGAACATCGTAGCGCTAGTGTGATTACAGAAGAACACAGTATAGATACGGGATGCCCTTGCTGGAGCGATCTTCGTGCAATTACCTATATGTCATAACGATGTCAGCCGCGACAAGACCTTCTCGCGATTGTCCAGCACGAAGCTGACGAAGGCCGGCTCCTTGACCGCCAGCCGCACCACCGGACCAGGCCGCCGTAGCCGTTGCGGGCGGCATCCAGCACATGGCCCTTGGGCTCGAAGAAGCCATACAGGTTGGCGAGGATGTCGGGATGGTCTTCGACGATGAGGATGCGCATCGGCTTATTGTATCGCCGGAGGCTGCTCCGGCGTGATGCCATGCGGGGAGACCGGCTCCTTGGCTTCGCGATGCAGTTTGACGACGATGCCGTCGTGGTCGTCGCTGATGACCACGTCGCCGTCGGGGTCAAGACCGATGCCGACCGGGGCGCCCATGCCTTTGGCCTGCCTGCGCGTTCCTGCGACGAGCGTGATGCTGGCCCCGGCGGGACCGGCGCCGTCCTTGTCGAGGAGGGCGACGACGCGATGTCCATGCTTGCGATAACCGTGATAGGTGACCAAGAGGCTGTTCTGGAAGGCGGCCGGAAACCGGTTCGCCGTGTAGAACACCATGCCCAGTGGCGCGGCATGCGCGGGCAGCAACCTGGCTGGCGATACATAGGCCTTGCACCGCGCCGCCGGATACTCCGGGCTCGCCAGGCCCTTGTCATAGCAGTACGGCCACCCGTAATCGCCGCCGCGCCGGATCGCATTCAGCTCGTCATGCGGCAGCTCGTTATCGTTCTTTAACGTGGGCATCGCGGCATGGATGCCGTCGCGGGCGTTCTCTCCTTGCCACAAGGTCTGGGTGCGGTGGTCGATCGCCATCGCCATGGAATTGCGCAATCCGCGCGCGTAGATATCCCAGCCAGTCACCTTCCCTTCCGGCCAGCGCATCGCATAGTGCCGGATGACGCCGAGCGCGTCCGGACCGGAGCGTTCGGCGCAGGTGGCGCCCGGGGGCATCGTGCCGTCCGCGCTTTCGCAATGATCAGTGGCGGAGCCGACGCTGACAAAGAGGTTTCCTTTGGCGTCGAAGACGATGGCGGGCAGCAGGTGGCGGCCTTGCGCCGGAAGTGCCGGCGTGCCGGACGTGCCGCCAATGACATCGGTGAGCACAGGTAGCGCCTCGCCCGGCGCGAAACGCGCGACGCGGCCCGCCATGCCGATATAGACCTTGCCATCCGGGCCGATCGCTGCGCTGTTGGGGCGGTCCAGGCGCTTGAATATCACGGTCTTGTTGTAGGTGGCGCCATCACGCTTGAGCCGCCAGATGCGTCCACGCCCTGGTTCCCAGCCGCCCATGTCGGTGACGATGATGTCGCCGTCGGGGAGCACGGCGAGACCGCGGGGGGCTTTCAACTTTTCTGCCACGAGGCCGAGGCAGAAGCCGGGTGCGGTCTGGACGGCGAGGCGGGGCAGGCCGTCGCACGTGGCGGGCGGTTTTGCTTCCGCTGCGTTGGCGCTGAACGACACGCAAAAAGCGATCAGGTAGAGCGGGTAGCGGGCTGGCATGGTGGTAAGTTGGATGAGGACCGGGATGGCGGAGCTTACCATTCGGCTTGGCTTGTGGATTGTGGTTTGCGAACTGAACTTGGGTCCGCCTTCGCGGGAGTCATTCCAGTGGAGGGAATGACGTGCACTGGCAGCGAGAGCTATTCGCTGCGGTGTCGTTAACCTTCAGCCTAAAGACCGTCTTCCCCGCGGAGGCGGGGACCCAAGTTGGTCGCATTGCGTCAGCGCACGTTCCGGCCGCCCAAAGC
>NZ_JBAMDH010000032.1:0-73456 GCF_036961685.1 Massilia sp. DD77 | reverse complement strand
GTCAGACAGACCCTAGGCGCGCCTCGCAAGATGCCCTCGGGCGTATTGATGGAACAGAACGGCGCGCGCCGCGCTGTCGCGTTCAGGCCACATTTCAAAAAAATTTTCTCGCAATACTGCCCGCCGTTCCGCCGTTCCGCCGTTCGCAGCGTTGCCGGCGGCGCTCGGCCGCATTTGCCGTGTCATAGGAAAACGCCAGGCGCAAGGCCTGCCTTCATAGGCGCATTCTCACCAATTCCCACCATGTGGTATGCGCCGTGCTTAATCCTTTCGCTATTTTATTGCCGTAAGGAAAGCGATAGACTATCTGCAACTGTGGGCATGCAAACCTAGGTCACCGCCTGCGCGGGATGACGTTGGATTACTAGCTAGCAACACCATTCGCAACTTCGGACACGTACCTGAGCACGTCATTCCCGCCACTGTCGGGAATGCCTCCCCGCGAAGGCGGGGACCCAAGCTCGTCAAACCGCCCGCGCCGTCAACGGCCGGACAGGCAGCGTGCGCGGCCCGACCGGCGCAACACTTTCCCCATCGCAGGACAGGAGAGCCAGCGCTACCCGGCCGGCCAGGGCCGTGGTGAAGGTTTTTTTCATTGTCCAGGTTGTCATTCTCCATTTTGTGGCCGAAGCTGTTTCATGAAGCCCGCACGGCGCCCGGGCGGCACGTGTGCGGGGCATGACGCGGCCGGACAGGCTTCCGGCTGGCGCAAGACCCCCGAACCGTACCGGGCGCGGGTGGTCACATCCGGGCCGGCGTCCCGCCCGGCCGTCACCCGAGGAGAAGTCCATGAGTCCATCGATCCAGCCTCCGCCGGCGTCCCAGCCGGCCGCACAGCCCAGCCCGCAGCAGGGCTCCTCCCAGTCCCCGCAGCCGGCCCAGGGCGCCATGCCCGATTTCGCCGCCATCAAGCAGCGCCAGCAGGCAACCTGGGCCAGCGGCGACTTCGCCGTCATCGGCGTGACCCTGCAGATCGTCGGCGAGAACCTGGCCGAGTCGGCCGACATCCACGCCGGCGAGCGGGTCATCGACATTGCCGCCGGCAACGGCAACGCCACCCTGGCCGCGGCGCGCCGCTTCGCCCGGGTCGTCTCCACCGACTACGTGCCGGCCCTGCTCGAGAAGGGCCGCCAGCGGGCCGCCGCCGAAGGCCTGGCGGTCGAGTTCCGCGAAGCCGACGCCGAGGCGCTGCCCTTTGCCGACGCCAGCTTCGACGTGGCCTTGTCCACCTTCGGCGTCATGTTCGCTCCCGACCATGCGCGGACGGCCGGCGAGATGCTGCGCGTGGTGCGCGAGGGCGGCCGCATCGCCTTGGCCAACTGGACGCCCACCGGTTTTCTGGGCCAGCTGTTCAAGACCATCGGCAAGCACGTGCCGCCGCCCCCAGGCCTGCAATCCCCGCTGCTGTGGGGTACCGAAGAGCATGTGCGCGAACTGTTCGGCGCCCAGGCCGCCGACATCCGCTTCGAGCGCAGAATGTTCAACTTCCGCTTCGAGTCGCCCGCCCATATGCTGCAGATCTTTCGCGATTTCTATGGTCCCACCTACATGGCCTTCCGCAACCTGGATGCGCCCGGCAGGGAAGCCCTGGAGCGGGATGTCCTCGCCCTGCTCGAACGCTCCAACACGGCCGGGCCGTCGGCGCTGGTGATTCCGGCCGAGTACCTGGAGGCGGTGGTGAGCAAGCGCAGCACGCCGCTTCACTAGCCAATCCGGGCGCGGCGACAGCGTCCCGGCATCCATGTTCCAATACGCCGTGCTCCAACCCGGAGCACGGCGGGACTCTTCATTATTTTTCAGGAAACCATCATGACGAACACGTTCAAGGCAGGAGACAAGGTGGAATGGCATTCCTCGCAAGGAGTGGTGCGGGGCACGGTCAAGAAGAAGCTGACCGCGCCCACCGACATCAAGGGCCACCACGTCGCCGCCTCGAGCGCGCATCCGGAATACCTGGTCGTGAGCGACAAGACCGGCGCCGAGGCGGCGCACAAGGCAGAGGCGCTGAAAAAAGTCTGATCCGGCAGCCGGACAGTACAATCGAACGCATTAACCTTAGGAAAGTGCTCATGCGTTCATTTGTCCTGCCCCGTTTGTCCCTCCTTCTTTCCCTCCTTCTTTCCCTCCTGCTCGCACCCCTTGCCCACGCCCAGACCGAAGTCCGGATCGGCAGCGCCTCGCCCCTGTCCGGCCCCGGCGCCCACCTGGGCAAGGACATCGAGAACGGTGCGCGCATGGCGGTCGACGAGCTGAACGCCAAGGGCATCGTCATCGGCGGCAAGAAGATCACCTGGGTGCTGCAGCCCGAGGATGACGGCAGCGATCCCAAGATGGGTACGGCGGTGGCGCAGAAGCTGGTCGACGCCGGCGTGGCGGCCGTGGTCGGCCACTTGAATTCGGGCACCACCGTGCCAGCCTCGAAGCTGTACGCCAGCGCCGGCATTCCGCAGATTTCGCCGGCCGCCACCACGCCGCTCTACACCCGCCAGGGCTACAAGACCGCCTTCCGCGTGGTCGCCAACGACCAGCTGATCGGACGCGCGCTGGCGCGCCAGGCCATCGGCACGCTCAAGGCCAAGCGCATCGCCGTGATCGACGACCGCACCGCCTTCGGCCAGGGCCTGGCCGACGAATTCGCCCGGGCGGTGAAGGCCGCCGGCGGCGCCGCCATCGTCAGCCGCCAGTTCACCCACGACAAGGCCACCGACTTCAGCGCCATCCTGACCCAGATCCGCGCGCAGCGGCCGGATGTGATCTTCTATGGCGGCATGGACGCGGTGGCCGGTCCCATGCTCAAGCAGATGAAGGCGCTGGGCCTGCAGGCCAGGCTGGTGGCGGGCGACGGCGTCTGTTCGGAAAAACTGCCCGAGCTGGCGGGCGACGCGCTGGGCGAGGACCGGGTCTTGTGCGCGGTGGCCGGCGGCGTCGACCAGGCGGGCGAGGCCGCCTTCGCCGCCTTCGGCGAGCGCTACCGGCAGCGCTACGGCTATCCGCTGCAGACCTATGCACCCTATGCCTACGACGCCGTGATGGTGTTCGCGGCCGCCATGCAGGCGGCGCAGGCGACGGCGCCGGCCGGCTTCCTGCCGGCGCTGGCGAAGGTCCGCCACGAGGGCGTCACCGGCCCGATCGCCTTCGATGCCAAGGGCGACCTGCGCGACGCCGCGCTGACCCTGTACACCTATCGCAAGGGCAAGAAAACCAAGCTGCAGGTACTGCGCGCGCAGTAAGGCGCACGCGTCCCGTTCCGCGGACCGCCTGTATTGACGGGCGTTGTTGTGATGTTGCATGCATATTCAAATGCGCTTGGCAGCCCCGCGCCAGTGCTTTAGGATCGGCCGGTTTCCAACAACACATCCACGGAGAGAGAGATGAAGCGTCGCTTGTGCAGCAGTTTGATCGCGGGCATGTTTGCCGTCGCCACCCACGCGGGTGCGCATGAGAGCGCACATGAGCCGGGAGCGGCGCCCGCGGCCCTGATGCCTGCTCCGTCGGCGGCGGCCGGGGCCGTGTCCGGCATCGATGTCGCGGCGATGGACCGCGGCGTGCGCGCGCAGGACGATTTCTTCCGGTACACCCAGGGCGCCTGGCTCAAGGACGTCGAGATCCCGCCTGATCGTTCCAGCTGGGGCGCCTTCAACATCGCCCAGGACAAGGTCGAGCAGCAGCTGCGCGCGATCGTCGAACAGGCCGCCGCCGACAAGAACGCGGCGCCCGGTTCCGACGCCCGCAAGATGGGCGACTTCTACACCAGCTACCTGGACGAGAAGCGCCGCAACGAGCTCGGCCTGGCGCCCCTGAAGGCCGAGCTGGCGAAGGTAGCGGCCGTGAAGGACAAGCGCCGGCTGGCGGCCCTGATGGCCCGCTTCTCGCGCATCGGCGCCGGCAGCCCGCTCGACATGGCGGTCCACCAGGACAACAAGGATTCGACCCGCTACATCGTCGACATCGTGCAGTCCGGCCTGGGCATGCCCGACCGCGACTACTACCTCTCGCAGGACGATGCACGCCTGAAGGAGATCCGCGCCAAGTACCAGCAGCACGTCGGGAAAATGCTGGCCCTGGCCGGCCACAAGGACGCGGAGGCCGAGGCCGCGCGCATCGTGGCGCTGGAAACCGCGCTGGCGCAGGTGCAGTGGAGCGCGGTCGAGAACCGCGACCCGGTCAAGGCCTACAACAAATTCAGCCTGGATGGGATGCGCGGCGTGATGCCGGGCTTCGACTGGAACGCCTATCTCGAAGGCGTGGGCGCGAAGGGCAAGATCGATTCCCTGATCGTCAGCCAGCCGACTTACCTGGCCGAGCTCGACAAGCTGATCGCCGCCACGCCGCTGCCGGTATGGCGGTCCTACTTCGAATTCCGCCTGCTGAGCGCCTATGCGCCCTACCTGTCGCAGCCCTTCGTGGACGAGAGCTTCGCCTTCCGCGGCACGGTGCTGTCGGGCGCCAAAGTCAAGCGCCCGCTGGAAAAGCGCGCGATCGCCGAGATCAACCGCAACCTGAGCGAAGTGCTCGGCAAGGCCTATGTCGCCCAGCACTTCCCGGCCGAGCGCAAGCAGCAGGTTGAGGAGATGGCGAAGAACTTCCTCGCCGCCTTCGGCGAAGGCATCGAGCAGCTCGAATGGATGACGCCGGAAACCAAGAAGCAGGCCCAGATCAAGCTCTCGAAGATCAGCGTCAAGATCGGCTACCCGGACAAGTGGCGCGATTACGCGAGCTTGCGCATCGCCCCCGGCGACCTGGTCGGCAACGTGATGCGCGCGCGCGAATTCGGCCACGCCTACGAGGTCGACCGCCTGGGCAAGCCAGTCGACCGCAGCGTGTGGAGCATGTCGCCGCAGACCGTCAACGCCTATTACAACCCGGAGCTGAACGAAGTCGTGTTCCCGGCGGCGCGCCTGCAGTATCCGCTGTACGACGCGAACGCCGAGCCGGCCGTGAACTACGGCGCGGTCGGCATCTCGATCGGCCACGAGATCAGCCACGCTTTTGACGACCAGGGCGCCCAGTTCGACGGCGACGGCAACCTGCGCAACTGGTGGACGAAACAGGATGCCGAGCAGTTCGCCGCGCGCGGCAAGGTGCTCGTGGCCCAGTACGGCGCCTACAGCCCGCTGCCGGGCTACCACCTGAACGGCGAACTGACCCTGGGCGAGAACATCGCCGACAATGCCGGCGCCATCATGGCCAGCCGCGCCTACAAGCGCTACCTGAAGGGCAGGCCGGGCCCGGTGATCGACGGCTTCACGGCCGAGCAGCGCCTGTTCATGGGCCTGGCCCAGGCACGCCGCGGCAAGGCGCGCGACGCCAGCCTGATCGCCCAGATCAAGGCCGATCCGCACTCGCCCGCGGAGTTCCGCGTCAACGGCAGCCTGCGCAACCATCCGGGCTTCTACGAGGCCTTCGGCGCGAAGCCGGGCGACAAGATGTACCTGGCGCCCTCAGAGCGCGTGATCTTCTGGTAAGTCTTGCCTTGCTGCCGGTAGTTTTGTCTGCCGGCAGCATTGATGCTCCCAGCCCAAGGATTTATTGCCTCAGGAAAAATATATTGACACATGGTTACTTTCCTGTGTCGAATAATTTAACAAGCGCAAGTACAAATTTTTAATTGGCGTCAATTTATTGTTTGATATCAATCAGATAGCACGCTGGCATACTTTGTGCTCTAGTGACTTCCCGTAACACTACAAAACTTAATGTCACTATCTGATGGGAGATCGACCATGAAATTCACCAAAATTCTGCCGGCACTGTTGTTCGTCGCAGCGGCCGGATCGGCCCAGGCAGCGCCGTTCGTCAACGGCGGCTTCGAGGACGGCAACACCAACGGCTGGACTACCGGCGGCGGCTACCGCGGCGACGTGCTGAACCCGCTGTCGCCGACGGACTTCCTGCCGGGCGGCTCGCAATACGAGGGCCCGTCGCCCCGTTCCTCGATCATCACCGCCGGCACCGTCGACCCGATCATCGGCGCGGCCCTGGGGACCACCGTCTACAACGGCAGCTATTCCTACCGTGCCGAAGACACGATCACCGGCGGCTACGCCTCGGTGATCAGCCAGAAGGTGCTGAACTACACCGAAACCGACATCTTCTTCGCCTGGAAAGCCGTGCTCGAAGGCGCCCACGACCCGCGTGAATCGGCCCAGCTGGTCATCGAGCTGCGCGACGACACCACCGGCACGCTGCTCATCAGCCGCGTGTACGACGGCGGCGGCGGCGTCGACGCCCGCTTCAGCACTTCCGGCGGCTACTTCTACACCCCGCAATGGCAGATCGAGCAGCTGTCGATCGACGCTGCGCTGTCGGGCCACGACTTCACCATCTCGCTGCTGGCGGCCGACTGCGCGCCGACCGGCCACCTCGGCTACGCCTACATCGACGGCTTCGGCGGCGATGTGCCGCCACCGACCGACGTGCCGGAACCGGCCAGCGCCGCACTGCTGATGCTGGGCGCCGGCAGCCTGATCGCCGCACGCCGCCGCAAGCAGCGCTCGGCCTGAGCCGTCCCGCGCATCGCTTGACGCGAGAACGCCAACCCGCAGGGTTGGCGTTTTTTATTGTGGCGCCGCCTCAGTGGGGAGAAGGCGTGCCGAAGCTCCGGGTTCCCGCGCCGGCGGGGTAGCACTGGAAGGCCTCGACCGCGATATTCGTGTCCAGGAATTCGCGGAACGCCGCGATGCGGCCGTCCCGGATGGTGAACACGTGCACCCAGTCGCTCTCGAAATCCATGCCGGTGTCCTTGACTGTCCACGCGCCATGTCCCAGCACCACCACCTTGTCGCCCTGGGCGATGAACTGCTTCGGTGTGTATTCGCGCACCGTCTGCATCTCGCCCAAGGTCCGGAAGAACTCGGCGACCTGCTCGCAGCCACGGCGCTTGCCGGTGAAGGGCAGGCCGGGCACGTCAGGCAGTTCCCATTCGACCTCGTCTTCCATGCAGGCCAGGACCTGCTCGAGTTCCCCGCGCCCGTAGGCGGCGTAGGCTTGCTGGATCAGCTCGGTATTCCTTTGCTCGTCCATGGTGCGCTCCTCGCGTAGCTGCGTTGTGGGTAGGTTTCTCGGTGCGTTCTTCAGTATGGGCCAGGAAGTGCGGCCGTCAAGGAGAACCGTCACAGGGGACGAGACCTATGATAATGTGGCCGTCTTGCCATGTTGATTGCAATGGAGACCGCATTGAAAAACGCATCCCTTGTCCTGATGGGAATGGCCGCGCTGGCCGCCCAGGCCGTCCACGCCGCCGAGGCCCCCGCCTTCGATCCCAAGCGCCTGGCCCAGGACGTGAAAGTCCTGTCCTCCGACGAATTCGAAGGCCGCGGTCCGAACACCGCCGGCGAGAACAAGACCGTCGACTACCTGGTGCAGCAATTCAAGGCAGCCGGCCTCAAGCCGGGCGGCGACCTGAAAGGCGGCCAGCGCGCCTGGACCCAGGACGTGCCCCTCGGCCGCTTCGAGATCAACGGCCCGGTCAAGCTGACCCTGACCGAAGGCGGCGCCAGCCGCGAGCTGGCGCAAGGCCCCGACATGGCCGTGCGCGCCTCGATGAGCGGCTTGAAGCAGGTGTCGTTCAAGAACGCGCCCCTGGTCTTCGTCGGCTACGGCGTCACCGCGCCGGAACGCAAGTGGGACGACTTCAAGGGCATGGACCTGAAGGGCAAGCTGGCCGTAGTCCTGATCAACGACCCGGACTTCGAAACCGGTCAGGGCGAGTTCGGCGGCAAGGCCATGACCTACTACGGCCGCTGGACCTACAAGTACGAAGAGATGGCGCGCCGCGGCGCGCTCGGCACCATCATCGTGCACGAGACCGCGCCCGCCTCCTACGGCTGGCCGACGGTGCGGAATTCGAACACCAACGTGATGTACGACGTGGTGCGCAAGGAGCCGCGCAAGTCGCACGCGCCGATGGAAGCCTGGATCCAGCGCGACCTCGCCGCCGCCATGTTCAAGGCCGCCGGCCTCGACTTCGAAGCGCTCAAGAAGCAGGCCCAGACCCGCGACTTCAAACCGGTGGCGCTTAAAGGCGTCACTCTATCGGCCGACTATGCGGTCGACACGCAGGTGATCAAGTCGAAGAACGTGGTGGCGATCCGCGAAGGCAGCAAGCAGCCCGGGCAGGTCGTGGTCTACAGCGGCCACTGGGACCACCTGGGCGTGGGCCAGCCGGACGCCAAGGGCGACAAGATCTACAACGGCGCGATCGACAACGCCACCGGCCTCGCCGCGATGCTGGAGCTGGCGCGCGCCTACGGCAAGGCCCCGGCGCCCCAGCGCAGCGTGGTGTTCCTGGCCGTGACGGCGGAAGAAAAGGGCCTGCTCGGCTCCGAGTACTACGCCTCGAACCCGCTGTATCCGCTGGCCTCGACGGTGGGCGTGATCAACATGGACGCCCTCAGCCCACGCGGCCCGGCGCGCAATTTCAACATTTCGGGCAGCGCCAAGCTCGAGCTGCTGGACCGCCTGGTGGCCAAGGCCAAGCAGTCGAACATCAGCCTGTCGCCGGACCCGAAGCCGGAAGCGGGCTACTTCTTCCGTTCCGACCACTTCCCCTTCGCCAAGCGCGGCGTGCCGGCCCTGTCTTTCGGTTCCGGCAACGACTGGATCGAGGGCGGCGTAGAGGCGGGCGAGGCGGCCGAAACGGCCTACACCGAGAAGAACTACCACCAGCCTTCGGACGAGTTCGATCCGGCCTGGACCTTCACCGGCATGGCGCGCGACCTCGGCCTGCTGTACGCGGTCGGTTCCGAGCTGGCCAATTCGACGGCCTGGCCGAACTGGTCGCTCGATTCGGAATTCCGCACGGCGCGCGACAAGTCCGCATCTCAACGCAAGTAAGCCCGTTCAGTCCCCAACGCCACCTTTCGAGGTGGCGTTTTCTATCAATCTCTCCGTTCAGACATTCATGAAGAACACAATGCTTCGCACCTGCCTCGCCACCGCCCTGGCGAGCGCCCTGGCAGCGCCCGCCGCGCTGGCCGCGCCTTCGTCTGCCGCATCTTCGTCCATTATTCTGGTCCAGGCCGGGCGCCTGCTCGACCGCCCCGGCAAGGCCCCGCGCGGTCCCTCGACCCTGGTGCTCAGGGACGGCAAGGTGGAAGCGGTGCTGGATGGCTTCGTCGGCGCCGACAAGTACGCGGGCGCCCGCATCGTCGACCTGCGCACGCGCTTCGTCCTGCCGGGCCTGATCGACAGCCATGTCCACCTGACCAGCGACCGCGCCGGCCAGGAAGGCCAGCTGGCGGGCGTGACCGACAGCCCGGCCGCGTTTGCGTACGAGGCCCAGATGAACGCCCTCAAGACCCTGCGCGCCGGCTTTACCACGGTGCGCAACCTGGGCGACGGCAACGAGGGCGTCACCCTGGCCTTGCGCGATGCGATCGCCAAGGGCTGGGTGCAGGGGCCGCGCATCCTCGACGCCGGCGCGCCGATCTCGACCACCTCGGGCCACATGGACGGCCGGCTCGGCTACGCGGACTGGGTCCAGCACGGGGTGTCGCAGGACAACTTGTGCGACGGCCCGGAGAGCTGCCGCAAGGCGGTGCGGCGCCAGATCGGCCGCGGCGTGGACGTGATCAAGATCGCCACCACCGGCGGCGTGAACAGCGTGGTGGGGGCGGGCGTCGGCCGCCAGATCTTCGACGACGAAGTGAAGGCGCTGGTCGACACCGCCCATTTGTACGGCAAGAAGGTGGCGGTGCACGCCCATGGCGGCGAGGGCATCAAGGCGGCGCTGGCCGCCGGCGCGGATTCGATCGAGCACGGCACCCTGCTGGACGAGGCCGGGGTCAAGCTCTACCTGAAGTCGGGCGCCTATTACGTGCCGACCCTGTCCACGGTCAACGGCTACAAGGAGCGCATCGCCAACAACCCGGACGCCTATCCGCCGGCGGTGCGGGCCAAGATCGACTGGCGCATCGGCGTCACCGGCAAGGCCCTGCGGGTGGCGCACCAGCGTGGGGTGAAGATCGCCTTCGGCACCGATGCGGGCGTTTCCAAGCACGGGCGCAACGCCGACGAGTTCGAATTGCTGGTCGAATTCGGCATGACGCCGGCGCAGGCGATCCAGGCCGCCACGGTCAACGCCGCCGACCTGCTGGGCGTAAGCGCCACGGCCGGCTCGCTGGAGCCGGGCAAGCACGCCGACCTGATCGCCGTCGGCGGCGACCCGCTGGCCGATGTCAAAGCGCTCAAGAAAGTTTCTTTTGTCATGAAGGGCGGCCAGGTGATCAAGGACGAGGGTTAATTTACCGGCATCAGGCCTGCGGCGCCTGAGCAACACTTGCCCAAGATTTTCGGTTCCTATGTGAACTAAATATATCCACGTGGTAACATTTCGTCGCATCGTGTGACGCCGTCCCGGAAGACGGCGTCGCGATCCGGTGGCGTCCAAAGGGCTCACCGCAGCATCCCTTCCCAGCCCTGAAGGACCTCAACCAACACACTCCGCAGCATCGCCCGGCCCGGGCGGCTGCCGGCGCCGGACGCAGGAAACCACCATGTTGTCGCTCGCAAGCATGCTCCAGGCTGCGGTTCGCCGCGTCGGACTTCCCATGGCCATCTTCGTGATCGGCCTGGCTGCCTCCGTCTACGGCTATTTCGCCGGCGTGCGCCACAGCGAAGCGCAGCAGATCGCCCAACTGGATGAAGCCGCCGAGAATTACGCCTTCCTGCTGCGCAACCGGCTGGACCTGTACGTGGGCGCGGACCGCGCGCTCGGCGCCTTCTTCAGCGCATCGGGCAGCATCGAAGCGGACGAATTCGAGAACTATATCGGGGTCACGCGGGTGTTCGAGCGCCTGGAAGGCGCGAGCTCCTTCGGCTATCTGCCCAGGGTGCCGGCGTCGCAGGCCGCCCAGTTCGAGACCGAAGCCGGCCACGTCTTCCCCGGCTACCGCATCCTCGACAAGCGCCCGGGTGCGGACGCCTACTATCCGCTGTTCTACGGCGCGCACGGCACCGATCCGATGCGTGCGGCGCGGCTGCGCGGGATCGATTTCTCGTCGATTCCCGAACGCTGGACCGCGATGCGCGACGCCGCACGGCTCGACGAGCCCGTGGCGACCGGCGCCCATCCCGCGATCCGCCATGCGGCGAAGCGCCCGGTCGTGCTGGTGTTCTCGCCGGTGCGCAAGATGGCGGCTCGCGGTCTTACTCCCGGCCTCGCTCCGATATCGGCCGGCGGGCGCGGCGAACTGGCGGGCTTCATCTTCTCCGCCCTGTACATCGACCGGCTGTTCATGGGTTTCGACAACGGGCGCCTGGCGCGCCTGTTCGACATCGAAGTGTTCGACAACAGCCTCGACGCCGCCCACCTGCTGTTCGACGCCGACGGCACATCCCATGCCCTGGAGGGCGACGCCGCCCACCTGCTGGTCCACCGCGCAGAAATCGCTTTCGCCAACCGGACCTGGATGGTGCACTTCTATGCCAGGAAGGCCGCGCTCGCATCGAAGGCCGCGCAGGCCGGGGCCACTGTGCTGGCCTTCGGCCTGCTGCTGTCCCTGATCGCCAGCTACGGCTTGGCGGCCTGGCCGCGCCGCCTGTCGCGCAAGCGCGCGATGCGCGACTTCAGCCAGCGCTTCGCCGGCTTCTTCGAGCATCACCCGTTCGCGGTCTATGCGATCGACCTCGAGCAGCGCTTCATCCACGTCAACCAGCAGATGGCCAGGGAACTGGGCGTCGGCCGCGACGCCCTGATCGGCACCCCTGCCGACGCCTTCGTCGCGGAACAAGACCGCGGCGTGCTGGCGCGCCACTTCAAGGAAGTGTTGGCAGGGAAGACGGTCGCCTATACCAGCACGATCGTCGGGGCGGGTGGACGCTGTTCGGACGTGTCGACCGTGCTGGTGCCGATGAGCGCCGGCGACGAGGTCACCCACGTACTGGGCTTTGCCGAGAACATTACCGACCGCAAGCAGGCAGAGCAAGCCTTGCATGCGTCGCGGCAGATGCTGCAGCTCATCATCGACAACATCCCGCAGAGCGTGTTCTGGAAAAACGGCGACAGCGTCTTCCAGGGCGGTAACCGCTCGCTGCTGGTCGAGATGGGCCTCGAGCATGTCGACCAGCTGGTCGGCAAGAAGGACGAGGACTTCGCGCCCTGGAAGGACATGGCGGCGCATTACCGCCAGGTCGACCTGGAGGTGATGCGCTCCGGCCAGGCGCGGATGCGCATGCAGGCCACCGACCTGCGCAAGGACGGGAGCGAGTGCTGGATCGAGACCAGCAAGATACCGCTGCGCGACGAAGAGGGCAGGGCGGTCGGCGTGCTCGCCGTCACCGAGGACATCACGGCGCGCAAGTACATGGAGCAGGAGCTGTTCCGGCGCGCCAACCACGATGTGCTGACCGGGCTGCCGAACCGCGGCTACTTCCAGCACCACCTGGGCGAAGCCGTCAAACGCGCCCAGCGCGGTACCGGCCTGGCCGTGATGTACTTCGACATCGACCGCTTCAAGCACATCAACGACACCCACGGCCACGATACGGGCGACGAGGTGATCCGCCTGTTCGCCCAGCGCGTGCGCCAGGTGCTGCGCGACGGCGACTTCATTGCGCGCCTGGGCGGCGACGAATTCGTGCTGGTCGCGGAAGGGCTGCAGCAGCCGGGCGACTCCGCCGTGATCGCGCGCAAGATCGTCGAGGCGATGGCCCCGCTCTTCCATGCCGGCGGCGTGGCGCTGCGGGTCAGCACCAGCATCGGCGTCGCCGCTTTCGAGGCGGGCATGACGCCGGACAGCCTGGTGAGGGCGGCCGACCAGGCCATGTACGAGGCCAAGCGCGCGGGCCGCGACTGCTTCCGCCTGGCCGGCCAGGCCCCGCAGACGGCCTCCTGAAGCCAGCCCCCGGCATGCATCACGCATGCCTTTTCGCGAGATAGCGCTAACTTCAAAACGCGGTCCCCGCGCGCCGTCTCGCCACCATGCATATTCCCGCATTCTTGTTTAGGAAAACACGGCTAAACTGCGCCCGAATTTTCGAAGTTTGTTGAGTTCGCATCTTCATATTTGTATAACTTCCAAAGGGCGAAGTGCGATACCCCATGGCGCCGGAGCACCGGCAACCGTGTTTAGTAAATGTTCGCTAAATGCGGGCCGTAGCGGCGCCAGTGGAGTCCATCCGCCTTCCGATCGGCCGGCCGCCGCGCGTCGAACGCCATGCATGCCGGCCATTCGTCGCGTCGCAATCCGGGGCTGCCACCGGGGCCGCTCCGGCGGAGTGCCCCAGTAGCGTCACATAGAACAAAAATGCCCATCCATAGGGCACGACAAGGAGATCTCAACCATGATGTTCAGGAACGTTCTTGCAGCGCGACAGGCCGTGCGCCCACGCGCCATACCGGTCGCCACCCCGGTCGCCACGGCGGTCGCGCTGGCCCTGCTGACCCTCGCCAACGCCCACGCGCAAACCGCGCCGGCCGACGCGCAGGCTGCCACCCCGGCCCAGACCCAGGCCGACGGCCAGGCCGCGCAGCCGGCGACGGTGCTGGTCACCGGCTACCGCTATTCGATCGAGAAAAGCCTCGACCAGAAGCGCGAAGCCAACGCGATCGTCGAGGTGATCACGGCCGAAGACGTCGGCAAGTTCCCCGACAAGAACGTGGCGGACGCGCTGCAGCGCGTGCCGGGCGTGGTCGTCACCCGCAGCGGCGGCGAAGGCAAGAACGTCAGCGTGCGCGGCCTGTCCTCGGAGCTGACCCTGACCCAGCTGAACGGCAACTATGTCGCCACGGCCGAATCGAACGGCGATCCTTCGCGCTCGTTCAACTACATGCTGATGCCGTCCAACATGCTGTCCAGCGCCGAACTGTTCAAGACGCCGGAAGCGCGCCTCGACGAAGGCGGCATCGGAGGCACCGTGATCCTGCACACCCGCCGTCCGCTGGACGTGGAGTCCAATAGCGGCTTCGTCAACGCCGAAGGCACCTGGGCCGACACGACCAAGAAGGCCGACGGCCAGTTCTCGGGCCAGTATGCCTGGCACGACGAAAGTAACCGCTTCGGCGTCCTGGTGGGCTTCACCAAGCAGAAGCGCACCACGCGCACCATGGGCGCCAGCACCGAGAACTGGCAATGGTATGGCGATGACTACGACGCCAATCCGGCGACCGACGTCAACGGCAAGCCCTCGGACCTCACCTCGTATTGGTGGGGGCAGTCGGGCTTCTACGACCAGAACGGCAAGTACTACACCAACTTCATGATGCCGACCTCGGTCAACTTCAACGTCAAGACCGAAGAGCGCGAGCGCAAGGGCGGCCAGTTGACCCTGCAGTTCAAGCCGGTCCGCAACCTGAACCTGACGGCCAACTACTTCCGCTTCGACCTGTCGCAGAATTCGCAGACGAATACCCTCAAGATCCCCGAGTGGAACATCGCCCGCTTCGCCGGCGACGGCAACTGGCCGGGCGGCCGCATGCTCGACGGCTTGACGTTCGACCCCAGCGGCACCATCGTCACCGGCGCGAATTACAGCATCCACCCCGGCAAGACCTATTACTGCAGCGGCGAAGCCGCCGCCGCGGGCGGCCTGACCAATACCGGCGGCTTCGGTCCGGACGACTGCACCATCCCGACCCCGCAGATCACGGGCAGCTATAACCGCGAAAAAGCACGCTCGCAGGTCCTTGATTTCGCCGCCGAATGGAAGGGCGAGGCGATCGACGCCAGCTTCAAGGCCGGCCGCACCTGGGCCAGCGGCGGTCCGGAACTGCAGTTCGGGATGCCGATCAAGCCGCGCCGCCAGAACGCCGACGGCAGCTGGGCCCTGGGTAACACGGCCAGCGCCTGGAACACGAACGGCACGCCGACCATGACCTTCGCGCCGGAACTGATGGCCAACCTGCGCAACGGCATCGGCGAGATCGACCTCGGCTCGACTTCGTCCTCGTGGACCAGGAACAGCACCCAGCAGAAGTACGCCCAGGCCGACTTCACCTGGCACCGCGACGGCGGCTTGCTGGACTCGCTGCAGTTCGGCGCCAAGTACCGCGACGGCGGCACCAGCCGCAGCACCGGCAACAACTACTGGGTGTGCCAGGGCGCCGATCCGACCGACTACGACAAGCGCTACCAGGCCGGCTGCGATCCGACCGCCAATCGCTTCCAGCCGCAATTCCTGTACCCGGGATCGCTGGACAACCTGACCGGCGGCATCCAGGCCAGCGCCTTCCCGGCGATTAACTATCCGGCCTACATCGCGCACCTGAACGCGACCTACGGGGACATGCAGACCCGTAACGAAGACAACTTCGTCTACCACGTCGACGAAAAGATCTCGGCCGCCTACCTGCAGGCCAACTTCAAGACCGACCGCCTGCGCGGCAACCTTGGCCTGCGCTACGTGCGCACCAGGCAGCATGCGGATTCGACCGACCAGGTCGAAAGCTATAACGACTACTTCTTCAACGGCGCCGATGGTCGCCCTGCGCCTTGCCAGGCGGGCGGCTTGCCGGCCGTCGGCGCACCGGCCGGTTCCGGCTGCACCAGCGGCTTCACCAGGCTGCCGGACAGCACCGCGCGCGTCTCGTCCTTCGTGGTCAGCTCGCTCGACCGCACCTACAACGACGTGCTGCCGAGCTTCAACCTGGCCTACGAGCTGACCGATGAGCTGCTGTTCCGCGCGGCGGCCTCCAAGGTGGTGGCGCGTCCGAGCTACGGCGACATCGCCTTCCCGGGTGGCCTGAACTACTACAGCCAGGAATACGTCAACGACCGCCGCCTGATCGGCGGCGGCGACCAGCAGGGCTGGTTCGGCTCGGGCAGCAACAAGAACCTGGAGCCCTACAAGGCCACCCAGTACGACCTGGGCCTGGAATGGTACTTCGACCGCGGCTCGGTGCTCGGGGCAGGCCTGTTCCGCAAGAACGTCAGCAACTTCGCGGTGCCGGTGGTGATGGACGTGACGATGGACGTCGGCGGCCAGAACGTCACGGTGCAGAACTATTCGACCAGTGCCGGCGGGCGCGACGCGGTCTCGGAAGGCGTCGAGCTGTACGCGCAGCATACCTTCGATTCCGGCTTTGGTTTCCAGGTCAACTACACGTACAACAAGACCAACCAGGCCGCCATCACCCTCGAAGACGGCACCGAGATCGGCAAGTCGCCGCTGGTGGGCAGCGCGCGCAACCAGACCAACCTGACGGTGTTCTACGCCACCGAGCAGCTGATGGTGCGTGCTTCCTACAACCGCCGCGGCGAAGTGGTGAACAGCCTGGTCAACGGCCTGAACGTGTACGAGGAACCGTACAACCAGATCGACGTGAACCTGGCCTACAACTTCACCAAGCAGCTCAGCCTGACCGCGTCGGTGCTCAACCTGACCGAGGAGGAGACCCGCGCGCACCTGGGTAACGACACCAAGAAGCGCTTCTACTCCAACGGCTATGCCGGGCGTGTCGTGTATGCGGGCCTGAACTACAAGTTCTGATTCCGCCGTCCTCCACCCCTCAGCCCTCCTTGCGCCGTCCGGCCGGGGAGGGGGCTTCAACGGCTTTGCCATCGCGGCAGAGCCGTCTTTTTTGGATGCCGCTATGGACACGCACAACCGGCTCAAGCACATCACCATCGTGGGCGGGGGCAGCGCGGGCTGGATGGCCGCGGCGGCCCTGGCCACCTACCTGGGAAAGGGGGCGGCGATCCGCCTGGTCGAATCCGAGGAGATCGGCATCGTCGGCGTCGGCGAGGCCAGCGTCCCCCACATCAGGATCTTCAACGGGCAATGGCTCGGCATCGACGAGGCCGAGTTCGTCAAACGCACCCAGGGCACGGTCAAGCTCGGGATCCAGTTCAACGACTGGGGCCGCATCGGCGACAGCTACCTGCACGGCTTCGGCGCCATCGGGCGTTCGCTGGGACCGCTGCCCTTCCACCAGTTCTGGCTCAAGCTGCACCTGGACGGGCGCGCGGCACCGATCGGCGACTATTCGCCCCAGACCGTGATGGCGCCCCAGGGCAGGTTCGCGCCCGGCGACCGCAATGCTCCGCCGGGTTCGCCGCTGGCCGATATCGCCTATGCCTACCATTTCGACGCCACCCTGTACGCGCGCTTCCTGCGCGAACTGGCCGAAAGCCGCGGCGTGCAGCGCATCGAAGGCAAGGTCGTGGGCGTGCAGCAGCGCGCCCACGACGGCTTCGTCGAATCGCTCACCCTGGAAAGCGGCCAGGTCGTCGAGGGCGAACTGTTCATCGATTGCTCGGGCTTTCGCGGCCTGCTGATCGAGCAGACGCTCGAGACCGGCTACGTCGACTGGTCGCACTGGCTGCCCTGCGACCGCGCGCTGGCCGTGCCCAGCGAAAGCACGGAGCCGATCACGCCCTACACGCGCGCCACTGCGCGCGCGGCCGGCTGGCAGTGGCGGATTCCGCTGCAGCATAGGGTCGGCAACGGCTATGTGTACGCGAGCCGCCACATCAGCGACGACGAGGCCGCGGCGACCCTGCTGGCGAACCTGGACGGCAAGGCGCTGGCCGAGCCGCGCAAGCTGGCCTTCACCACCGGCATGCGCAGGAAGTTCTGGAACAAGAACGTGGTGGCGCTGGGACTGGCCAGCGGCTTCCTGGAACCGCTCGAATCCACCAGCATCTACCTGGCCCAGTCGGGCATCACCCGCCTGCTGGGCCTTTTCCCCACGCGCGACTTCAATCCCTTGCTCACCGAACGCTACAACCGCGAATCGGTCTTCGAGTACGAGCGCATCCGCGACTTCCTGATCCTGCACTACCACGCGACCGAGCGCGACGACACACCCTTCTGGGATGCCTGCCGCACCATGAGCATCCCGGACAGCCTGCGCGAGACCATCGATCTGTTCCGCTGCGATGGGCGCTACTTCCGCAACGGCGAGGATTTCTTCGCGCTGCCGAGCTGGGTCCAGGTCATGCTGGGCCAGCGCATCGTGCCGCAGGGCTACCATCCGATCGTGGACGAGATGCCGGAAGGCCGGCTGGCCGACCACGTCGAAGGCTTGCGCGCCATGCTGGCGCATGCCGTCGGGGCGATGCCCACGCATGAGGAATGGATCAGCCGCTACTGGAAGGCGGCGCCATGAGCCCGCGCCGCTTGTTTCGGGTACTCCTTGGCCTCTGCGTGGGCCTATGCCTTGCGCTGGCCACGCAGCTCGCCGCTGCTGCGGCGCCGGACGGCTTCATCATCGACCAGGGCTGGAGCTTCCGCCTCCTGCCCGAGAGTGCGCAGGCCGCCGCCCACCCGGAGGCGGCGCCCTGGCTGCCGGCGACGGTGCCGGGGACCGTGCACACCGACCTGTTCGCCAACAAGCTGGTGCCCGATCCCTACATGGGCGCGCCGGAAGCCGGCCTGCAGTGGATCGGCCTGGCCGACTGGGAATACCGCACCCGCTTCGACGCACCGCGCGCCGCCCTCAGCAGCGCGCGCAGCGACCTGGTGTTCGAAGGCCTCGATACCTTCGCCGAAGTCTGGCTGAACGGCGAGAAGCTGCTCGAGTCCGACAACGCCTTCCGCACCTGGCGCGTGAAGGTGGAGGGCAGGCTGCGCGCGCACGGCAACGAGCTGCGCATCGTGCTGCGCTCGCCCATTGCGAAGCTGCTGCCGCGGGTGCAGGCGATGCCGCACAAGCTGGCCGGGAATTATCCTTCTCCCTACGGCGACGAGCCGAAGGAGGCGATGACCGGCAACTTCGCGCGCAAGCCGGGCTACCACTATGGCTGGGACTGGGGACCGCGCTACGTCACCACCGGTATCTGGAAGCGGGTCGTGCTGCAGAGCTGGGACGCGCTGCGCATCGGTGACCTGCAGCTGCGCCAGGACCGGGTGGACGCGGCGCGCGCCGACCTGGTGGCGGTCGCCTCGCTGGACGCCGTGCGCGCGGGGACGTTTTCCCTGCGCCTGTGGCAGACGGCGCCGGGCGGCAAGCGCAGCCTGGCTGCCCAGCAGCGCGTGATCTTGCGCGCCGGCGCCAACCGCGTCGAGCTGCCCGTGCGCGTCGCGCACCCGCAGCGCTGGTTCCCGAACGGCTACGGCGCCCAGCCCCTGTACCGCTACGAGCTCGACGTGGGGGAGGGGGAACGCATCCTGGCCAGGACCGGCGCGCGCACCGGCCTGCGCAAGGTCGAACTGCGCCGCGACCCCGACGCCAGGGGCCGCAGCTTTTATTTCGTCGTCAACGGCATTCCCATATTCGCCAAGGGCGCGAACAGCATCCCCTTCGACATGTTCCAGCCGCGGGTAAGCAAGGCGCAATTGCGGCGCGTGCTGCAATCGGCGGCCGACGCCAACATGAACATGCTGCGCAGCTGGGGCGGCGGCTATTACGAGAGCGAGGACTTCTTCGACCTGGCCGACGAGCTGGGCCTGATGGTGTGGCAGGACTTCATGTTCGGCGGCGGCATGCAGCCGGCCTATGACGCCGCCTTCCGCGCCAATGTCGTCCTGGAGGCGCGCGACCAGGTGCGGCGCCTGCGCAACCATCCCAGCATCGTCCTCTGGTGCGGCAACAATGAAGAGGAAATCGCCTGGAAATACTGGGGACATGGGAAGACCATGAAGGCGGCCGATGCGGCTTTCGCCGACCGGGTCTGGCAAGGCTATGTCCAGCTGTTCGGCGCCGACCTGCGCCAGGTGGTCGCGGAAGAGGGCGGGGGCATCGCCTACTGGGCCAGCTCGCCGGGCGACGACCTGCTGGACGTCGCCAACACCCCGGCCGGCGGCGACATGCATTACTGGGAAGTCTGGGGCAATCCGGCCCACCCGGTCACCAAGTACCTGGAGATCACCCCGCGCTTCATGTCGGAGTATGGCCTGCAGGCCTGGCCGGTGCAGCGCACGGTCGACGCTTTCGCCGCGCGTGGCGAGCAGGGCGTCGCCACCCCCGTGATCGAGGCGCACCAGAAGTTCATGGCCGGCAAGGGCAACGAGCGGCTGATGAAGTATGTGAAGGAAGAATTCGGCGAACCCGGGGACTTTGCCGACTTTATCTACCTGAGCCAGGCGATGCAGGCCGAAGGCATCGAGCTGGCCGCGCTGCACCACCGCGCCAGCCGTCCGTTCACGATGGGATCGCTGTACTGGCAGCTCAACGATGTCTGGCCGGGCGCGTCCTGGTCCAGCATCGACTGGTTCGGGCGCTGGAAGGCGCTGCATTTCCATGCGCGCCGCTTCTATGCGCCGGTCGCCGTCGCCGCGCTGCGCGACGCCGCCGGCAAGACCACCGTCAGCCTGGTCAACGACCGCACCCGCGCCGTGCAGGGCGAGCTGCGCCTGCGGATCATGCGCCTGGACGGCACGCTGCTGCGCGACGAGCGCAAGCCGGTCGCGCTGGCGCCGCTGTCGGCGGCCCAGGCGGCCCTCTATGCCGACGCCGATTTGCTCGGCCAGGCCGATCCGGCGTCCACCGTGGCGGTGTTCGAGCTGCGGACGAAAGGCGAGCCGCTGTCGCGCAAGGTGGTGTATTTCAAGGCGGCAAAGGACATTGCCTGGCCTGCAGCCGCCCTGGAGGCGCGGCTGAGCCGTGCTGGCGATGGCTATGCGCTCGCGCTGCGCGCGGAACAGTTCGCACGCGCGGTGTGGGTGGACTTCGGCGACATCGACGCCGTCCTGTCCGACAACGCCTTGACCTTGCTGCCCGGCGAGCGCGTCTCCCTGCGCGTTCGCTCCCCCGCCAGCCTGGCGGACTTGCGCCGGGCGCTGCGACTGCGATCGCTGGAAAACGTCATTACAGGACGCGCAAAAACCACGGCGGCGTTTACTAAAACCCGCTAAAACGCACCCGGTTGCAAGGTCTTTTGTTGACGCTGCCGAAGCGCGGCTGATATAAAAATTACCTATGAAAATGCTGGCGCAAAAGCTGTTTTTCCGGCGCCGGAAAACGCCGCGGCAAGCGTTTAATAAAACAGACATGGGAGACCCGTGATGCACTTAAATCTTTTGCAACGACGTAGGGTGGGGCCATGAGCCAGGTCACCCTGCGCGACATCGCGGAGACCACCGGCATGTCGATCGGCACCGTGTCGCGCGCACTGAAGAACCAGGCCGGCATGACCGAGGCCACGCGCGAGAAGGTGCGCGACGCCGCGCTGCGCCTGGGCTACGACTTCGGGCAGCTGAAGAAGGGCCGCATCCGCCGCATCGCCTTCCTGCTGCACAGCCAGCACAACACCCTGGCCTCCAGCCCCTTCTATTCGCCGGTGCTGCACGGCGCCGAGGAAGCCTGCCGGCGCGAGGGCATCGCCCTGTCCTTCATCGCGGTCGGCCCGGCCGAGCCGGTGCTGGGCCAGATCCGCCTGCACCAGCCGGACGCCATCCTGTGCGCCGGCTTCTTCGAACCGGAAGTGCTGGCCGCCCTGCAGCAGGTCGGCAAGCCGATGGTGCTGGTCGACATGCACCGGCGCGGCTTCACCTCGGTCAACCCGGACAACCTGCGCGGCGGCTACCTGGCCACCCAGCACCTGCTGCGCTGCGGCCGCAAGCGCGTCGCCATGCTGTCCGGCTCCCTGGCCCACTACAGCATCCAGCAGCGCAACCGGGGCTTCCGCCAGGCCCTGTTCGACGCCAAGGTCCATGCCGACCCGGACCTGGAAGTCATCGTGCCTTCCATGGGCGAAGGCGACGAGGGCGTGGCCGAAGCCATGCGCAGCCTGCTCAGCCTGCCGAAACGGGCCGACGCCGTCTTTTGCTACAACGACAGCACCGCACTGGCCGCCATGAAGTTCTGCCTGAACGAAGGTTTAAAAGTCCCCTACGACATCGCCATCGTCGGCTTCGACGACATCGCCGCCGCGGCCGCCGCCATTCCACCCCTGAGCACCGTCCGCGTGGACAAGGAAGCGCTGGGCCGGGCCGGCGTCGAACTGCTGCTCCAGAAACCGGAAGACAACCCCTCCCACATAACCCTGCCAGTCGAGATGATCGTGCGCGAAAGCAGTTGCGACGACTAGCGCACACCCACCCCTGCCCACTGTCCACCATGAACAAGCTACCGAACTTCCGCAGCGCGGCCGTGCTGCTCGACCACGCGCGCCACACCATGCGTTTCTACCACCCGCGCGCGATCGACCCCGCCGGCGGCCTCTATCACTACTTCAAGGACGACGGCACGGTCTACGACGCGGCGCACCGGCATCTGGTGAGCAGCACGCGCTTCGTGTTCACCTATGCCATGGCCTACCGCCACTTCCAGGACCCGGCCTACCTGGACGGCCTGCGCCACGCGCTGAGATTCGTGCGCGAAGCGCACCGCGATCCGAGCGGCAATGGCTACGCCTGGATGCTGGACGGAGACAAGGTGGAGGACGGCACCCAGCACGCCTACGGCCAGGCCTTCGTGCTGCTGGCCTATGCGCACGCGGCGATGGCCGGGCTGGACGAGGCGCGTCCCTGGATCGCCGAGACCTTCGAGCTCATGGAGCAGCGCTTCTGGAGCCCCGCGGACGGCTTGTACGCCGACGAAGCGAGCCAGGACTGGAGCGTGCTCTCCAGCTACCGCGGCCAGAACGCCAACATGCATGCCTGCGAAGCGCTGCAGGCGGCCTGGCAGGCCACCGGCGAGCGCCGCTACCTGGAGCGCGCCTACACCATCGCGGACAACATCACCCGGCGCCAGGCCCAGCGCTGTGGCGGCCTGGTCTGGGAACACTACGACACCCAATGGCAGCCCGACTGGCGTTTCAACATCGACGACCCGGAAAACCTGTTCCGTCCCTGGGGCTACCAGCCCGGCCATTTCACCGAATGGGCCAAGCTGCTGGTGCAGCTGGAGGCGCGCGGCCAGGGCGTGCTGGACCAGGACCAAACCCGGGACCTGGGCTGGCTGCTGCCGACCGCCGAAAAGCTGTTCACGGTGGCGGTGGAGAAGGGCTGGGACCAGGAATACGGCGGCTTGTGCTACTCGCTGGCCCCGGACCTGGCGATCTGCGACTTCCACAAATACTTCTGGGTGCAGGCCGAGAGCGCGGCGGCGGCGGCCATGCTGGCCCAGCGCACCGGCAAAGCCGAATATTGGGACTGGTACCAGCGCCTGTGGGCCTACAGCTGGACCCATTTCGTCGACCACGAGCACGGCGCCTGGTTCCGCATCCTGGACCGCGAGAACCGCAAGCTCAGCGACGAGAAGAGCCCGGCCGGCAAGGTCGATTACCACACCATGGGCGCCTGCTACGACATCGTGAAAGTGCTGGAGGAGGGCGGCCATGACTGATGCGCCGGTGATGCTGTGCGCCGGCGAGGCGCTGACCGACATGATCGACCAGGGCGAGGAACGCTGGGTCAGCCGCGTCGGCGGCTCGACCTGGAACGTGGCGCGCGCCCTGGCGGCGCTGGGCGAACCCGCCGCCTTCGCCGGCGCCATCAGCCGCGACCGTTTCGGCGACGCCTTGTGGGCGGCCAGCGAAGCCGTGGGCCTGGACACGCGCCTGCTGCAGCGCGTGGATCGTGCCCCCCTGCTGGCCATCGTCGAAAAGAGCGAACCGCCCCGCTATTTCTTCATCGGCGAGAACAGCGCCGACCTGCATTTCGACCCCGAGGCGCTGCCGCAAGGCTGGTCGGGCGCCCTGCGCTGGGCCCATTTCGGCGGCATCAGCCTGGCGCGCGAGCCGCTGGCGGCGACCCTGGTCGCGCTGGCCGGACAACTCAAGGCCCAGGGCGTGGCCATCAGCTACGACCCGAACTACCGCAACCTGATGACCGCGGCCTATGCGCCCACCCTGGAGCGCATGGCCGGACTGGCCGACGTGATCAAGGTGTCGGACGACGACCTGCGCGGCCTGTTCCCCGGCATGGAGGTGGACGCGGCGCTGCAGCGCCTGCGCGCCTTCAATCCTGGCGCCTACTGCCTGTTGACCCGCGGCGGCCAGGGCGCCAGCCTGTTCCGCGGCGCGCAGCGCGTGGACGCGCGCGCGCCGCAAGTGGCCGTGGTGGACACGGTGGGCGCCGGCGACGCCAGCGTGGCCGGTCTGCTGCACAGCCTGGCGCGCCATCCCGGCCGCCCCCTGCAGTCCCACCTGCACGCCGCGCTGGCGGCGGGTTCCGCCGCCTGCCAGCAGGCAGGCGCCACCCCGCCGCAGCCGCCGGCCATGGACCGGTTATTCGAACAGCTCGAAGGAGAGGCACAGTGATGAGCCGTATTGCGCGTCATATCAACCGGGGGACGCTGCTGGCGGCCCTCCTGCTGCCCGTGGCCCTGCAGGCCGCGCCAGGCGACAACAGCATGCCGGTGAACACCTTCATCGGCACCCAGGACGAGGGCAATACCTTCCCCGGCGCCTCCGCCCCCTTCGGCATGATCCAGGTCGGCCCGATCACCGATCACTACGCCGGCTACCGCTACAGCGACAAGAAGATCCGGGGCTTCGGCCACTCCTTCCTGTCCGGCGCCGGCTGCTGGGAGCAGGGCGGCCAGCTCTCGGTGCTGCCGGTCACCGGCAGCATTGGCCCGGGCGGCGATTTCGATACCAAGAAGCCGGGCAGCTTCGACCACAAGAAATACGCCGCGGAATACACCCATGAAGGCGAGGCCGGCCAGGCCGGCTACTACAAGGTCAGGCTGACCAGCTACGGCGGCATCACGGCCGAGGCGACCGCGCTGACCCGCGCGGCGGCCGAGCGCTATACCTTCGCCGCCAGTTCCGGCACCGGCCACCTGCTGCTCAACCTGGGCCAGGCCAACGAACGCCACTCCGTGGTGGGCAGCGAAGTGAAGGTCGTCGGCGACCGCAGCGTCGAGGGCCGGATCGTCACCAGGAGCTTCTGTGGCGGCGCCAAGTACACCACCTGGTTCCGCATGGAGTTCGACCGGCCCTTCGCCGCGCGCGGCATCTGGGACGACCGGGGCGGCTGGCCGGACGTGGACGGCCCCAGCCAGCAGGGCGACAGCAAGCCGCACGGCGTCTGGCTGAGCTTCGACCTGAAGGACGGCGCAGCGGTCACCGCGGTCAGCGCGATCTCCCACGTCGATGCGGAAGGCGCGCGGATCAACCTGAAGGCCGAAGGCATGGCCGGCGGCAAGCCGCTCGGCTTCGATGCGATGCGGGCCAAGGCGCAGGCCGGCTGGCAGCGCGAACTGGGCAGCGTGCGGGTCGAAGGCGGCAGCCAGGACGACCGCACCGTGTTCTACACCGCGCTCTACCACGCGCTGCTGCAGCCGCTGACCGGCAACGATGCGGACGGCCGCTACCGCGGCTACGACGACGTGGTCCACACCGCCAAGGACTGGACTTATTACGAGTTCTTCTCGCTGTGGGACACCTACCGCGCCCAGAACCAGCTGCTGGCCCTGCTGCGCCCACAGCGTGCGCGCGACATCGCCTATTCGGTGCTGAAGATCCGCGAGCAAAGCGGCTGGCTGCCGCGCTGGGGCTACGCCAACTTCGAGACCAACATCATGACCGGCGACCCGGTCACGCCTTTCCTGGTCGACCTGTGGCGCTTCGGCGCGCTCAAGGGCCGCGAGCGCGAAGCCTATGCCGCGCTGCGCGAGAACGCCTTCGGGGTGCCGGCCTTCGGCATCCGCCCCCAGGGCCGTTCGGGCAACCCGAGCTACCTGCGCCAGGGTTTCGTGCAATACGACCGCGGCTTCATCTCCAAGGGCATGGACACCGACCCGCACCACGGCGCCTCGGCCACCATGGAGTATGCGCTGGCCGACAGCGCGCTGGCGCAGATGGCCAAGGCCCTCGGCCACGGCAAGGACGCGCAGGTGCTCGCGCAGCGCGCCCTCAACTGGAAGAAGGTCTGGGACCCGAGCGTGGCCGACGCGCCGACCGGCCAGCGCGGCTTCCCGCGCCCGCGCCTGCTCGACGGCAGCTGGTTCGCCGATGTCGGCAGCGGATTCGATCCGCGCGGCGACCACGGCTTCCATGAAGGCACGGCCTGGCAGTACCAGTGGCTGGTGCCGCAGGACGTTCCCGGCCTGGCGGCGGCCATGGGCGGCGCGTCCCAGGCCTTGCGCCGCCTCGACCAGTTCTTCGACTACGAGGCCGTGCTGGCCGACCCGGCGGCGGTGCGCACCTCCTGGGTGGTGGGACCCTACAGCTACTACAGCCAGTTCCGCTACAACCCGAACAACGAGCCCGACCTGCACGCGCCCTGGATGTACACCCTGATGGGCCAGCCCTGGAAGACCACCACCGTGCTGCGCGCGGCGGAAACCCTGTTCGGCAACGGCCCCAGCGGCGTCACCGGCAACGACGACCTGGGCACGATGTCGGCCTGGTATTTGTTCAGCGCCCTGGGCCTGTATCCGGACACCCCGGGCAGCGGCCGCTTCCTGCTGCATGCGCCGCGCTTCGCGCGCGCCGAGATCGACCTGGCGCCGGGCCGCGTCCTGCGTATCGAGGCGCCCGAGGCCAGGCCCGGGGAGCGCCGCTTCGTCCAGTCGGTCAGCTACGCGGGGCGCCCCGTCTCGCGCGTGTGGCTGGACTGGGAGCAGCTGCAGGCCGCCGGCACGCTGAGCTACAAGCTGGCGCCGCAGCCCGACAGCGCAGGCTGGGGCACACGCGCCGCCGACCTGCCGAAGGCGCCCGCCGGGCTTGCCCGCTGAAGGCCTACATAAAAAATAACCAGGAGACTCGCATGGAACACATTTCGCAGCCGGTGCGGCTGCAGCCAACCCAGGCGCAGACCGGGAATACCGGCCCGCTGATCATCGTCACCCTCCTGTTCTTCATGTGGGGCTTGCTGACGGCGCTGAACGACGTGCTGATCCCGCACCTGAAGGAGCTCTACACGCTGACCTACGTGCAGGCGATGCTGGTGCAGTTCTGCTTCTTCGGCGCCTATTTCCTGGTCTCGCTGCCGGCCGGCGCATTGATCAGGAAGATCGGCTACCAGAACGGCGCCGTGGCGGGGCTGGTCATCGCCGCCGCCGGCTGCGCGCTGTTCTACCCGGCCTCGAACAGCGGCTATGCGCTGTTCCTGTTCGCCTTCTTCGTGCTGGCCGCCGGCATCACCGTGCTGCAGGTGGCGGCCAACCCGTATGTGACGGTGCTGGGCGACCCGCGCAACGCGTCGAGCCGGCTCAACCTGACCCAGGCCTTCAACTCGCTGGGCACGACGATCGCGCCGGCCATGGGTGGCTTCCTGATCCTGTCGGGCAGCGTGCTGGGCGTGGCCGAACTGGCCAAGCTGCCGGCCGCCGAGCAGGCCGCCTACCGCGCGGCCCAGGCGGCGAGCGTGCAGGGGCCTTACCTGGCCCTGGCCGGCGCGCTGCTGGTGCTGGCGCTGCTGTTCGCCTTTGCCCGCCTGCCCCGGATCGAGCACACCGACGACACCGCGGCCCATCCCGGCGCGGCCGCCAAGGCCTCGGTGCTGTCCCATCCGCACCTGGTGATGGGCACCATCGGCATCTTCCTGTATGTCGGCGCCGAAGTGAGCATCGGCAGCTTCCTGATCAACTTCTTCGGCGAGCCGGCGATCGCTGGCCTCAGCCATGCCGAAGCCGCCCACTACGTCAGCTACTATTGGGGCGGCGCCATGATCGGACGCTTCATCGGCTTCGCGGTCATCCGCTACGTCAGCCCGGGCAAGGCGCTCGCCTTCAACGCCGCCAGCTCGATCGCGCTGGTGATGGTCGCGATCTTCGGCCAGGGCCAGGCCGCCATGTGGGCCATCATCGCAGTCGGCCTGTTCAACTCGATCATGTTCCCGACCATCTTCAGCATGGCCTTGTACCGGCTGGGCAAGTTCACCGGCCAGGCATCGGGCATCCTGTGCATGGCCATCGTCGGCGGCGCGCTGGTGCCCTTCGCCCAGGGCCTGCTGGCGGACACGGTCGGCCTGCAGTGGTCCTTCCTGGTGCCGGCCGCCTGCTATGGCTTCATCCTGTACTTCGGCCTGAAATACGCGGGACTGTACCAGCACGGCGAGCACGCCTGATGAGCCGCGCCGTCCGCGCCGCCGCCTGCGCCTTGCTGCTGGCGCTGGCGGCGCTGCCGGCCACGGCGGCCCTGCGCAGTGTCGGCGCGGTCGTGGACAGCCGGCCTTCCGGCGACGGCCTCGAACTGCGCCTGTCCAGCGGCGCGCGGGTGCGCCTTGGCTTCGCCACGCCCGACACCGTGCGGGTGCGGATGAGCCCCACCGGCAGCTTCGGGCCCGACACCTCCTACGCCATTGCCGGAGCGCCGCCCAGCGTCCGGGCGATCGTCGCGAGCAAGGATGGCGTGACGGAACTGCGTTCCTCGACCGGCGTCCGCGTGCTGGTCCGCCGCGCTCCCGCATTCGCCATTTCCGTGATCGACAGTGGCGGAAGGCTGGTCGTCGGCGACGATCCTGCGCGTCCCATGGCCTTCAACCCGGCGGACGGCGCGATCGAAACCTCGATGCGCCGCGACGACTACGAGCTGTATTACGGCTTCGGCGAAA
The DNA here is from genome assembly GCF_036961685.1 of Massilia sp. DD77. NCBI lineage: Bacteria > Pseudomonadati > Pseudomonadota > Betaproteobacteria > Burkholderiales > Oxalobacteraceae > Massilia > Massilia sp. DD77. The sequence continues at coordinate 45,127 of NZ_JBAMDH010000032.1, read as the reverse complement.
AGACCTTTCCGCTGTCGCGGCACCAGCAGTCGATGGTGATGTGGAATGCGGACGTGCCCGACTACCCCGTTGGCCACGATCCCTCCTACCAGGCGATCCCCTTCTTCATCGCACTGCACGAGGGCAGGAGCTATGGCCTGTTCTTCAACAACACCTGGCGCAGCTGGTTCGACATGGGCAAGACCGTTCCGCGGCGCTACAGCTTCGGCGCCAGCGGCGGCGAGCTGGATTACTACGTCTTCACCGGCGGGGCCGCACGCAGTCCCGCCAGGGTCCTGCAGGACTACACGGCGCTGACGGGGCGCGGCGCCTTGCCGCCCTTGTGGGCGCTGGGCTACCACCAGTCGCGCTGGTCCTACATGAGCCAGGAACAGGTGCTGGATGTCGCGCAGGAGTTTCGCAAGCGCCGGATCCCGGCCGACGCGCTCTACCTCGACATCGACCACATGGACGGCTTCCGCGTCTTCACCTGGAACGCCGGGACCTTCCCCGATCCGAAGAAGATGCTGGACCAGTTGCACGGCCAGGGCTTCCGCGCCGTGACCATCGTCGATCCGGGCATCAAGCGCGACGAGGGGTTCCCGATCTACCGCAGCGGACGCGCCGGAGGGCACTATGTGCGCAAGGCCGACGGCGGCGAGTTGCACGAGAAGGTCTGGCCAGGCGTGTGCGCCTTCCCGGATTTCACGTCGCCGGCCGCGCGCGCCTGGTTCGGCGGCCTGTACCGGGAGCCGCTCGCGCTGGGCGTCGACGGCTTCTGGAACGACATGAACGAACCCGGCGTATTCCCGCCCGACGGTTTCAGCCAGCCCGAGATCGGCCTGGGGCCGCAGCGCACCTTTCCGCTGGACGCGCGCCACGCCGGCGACGGCAGGCCCGGCACGCATGCGCAGTACCACAATGTCTACGGCATGCAGATGGCGCGCGCCAGCTTCGAGGGCCTGCGCAGCCTGCGTCCGGACAAACGCCCGATGGTGCTGACGCGCGCCGGTTTCGCCGGCGTGCAGCGCTATGCCGCCGTCTGGACCGGGGACAACTCGCCGACCTGGAGCCACCTGGCTCTGACCATTCCGATGCTGACCAACCTGTCGGTGTCGGGCGTGCCTTTCGTGGGCGCCGACGTCGGCGGCTTCATGGGCAGCCCGAGCGCGGAACTGCACACCCGCTGGCTGCAGGCGGCGGCGCTGACGCCTTACTTCCGTACCCATTCCAACGACGTCTCCGCCCCGCGCGAACCGTGGGCCTTCGGCGCCGCGCACGAAGCCATCAACCGCGACACGATCGCGCTGCGCTACCAGCTGCTGCCTTACCTGTACACGCTGTTCGAAGCCGGCGAGCGCACCGGGCTGCCGCCGATGCGTCCCCTGTGGTTCGACTATCCCGGCGACACGCGCGCCAGCCTGGTCGACGACCAGTACCTGGTGGGCGGCGACCTGCTGGTGGCGCCGGTCGTGCACGAGGGCCGGACCAGCCGCGAGGTGTATTTCCCGAAGGGGAGTGCGTGGATCGACTGGTGGACGGGCGCCCGTCACGAAGGAGGAAGGAGCGCGAAGATCGCCGCGCCGCTGGCGCGCTTGCCGCTCTTCATCCGCGCCGGCGCCAGCGTGCCCACGGTGGCGGCGCCGGTGCAGCACAGCGGCGAGATGAAGGATCAGCCCCTGGCCCTGGTGGTCGCGGCCGGCGCCGCCGGCAGCAGCCGGGTGTACCAGGATGCGGGCGATGGCTACGCCTACCGCGATGGGGAGTCGCGCACCATCACCGCGACGCAGGACGGGCAGAGCCTGCGGCTGGATATTCCCTCCCAGCGCGGCTACCAGCGCCTGGGCGCCATCGAGTTCATCGGCCTGGCCGCCGCTCCTGCCGCCGTGCGCATCGACGGCAAGCCTGCGCACGGTGCGCGCTTCGACGCCGCAGCGCGGCGCCTGCGCATCGTGCTGGCCGATGAAAACCTCAAGGAGGTGGTGCTCGTCCCCTAGCGCCTTAGAACAGGCGCTTGAGCATGGCGACGGCGACACCCTTGGCCGACTGCGGGTTCTGGCCGGTGATCAGTTCGCGGTCTTCCACGACGTTCTCGCTCCAGGGCTTGCCTTCGGCGAAGGCGGCGCCGGCCGCCACCAGGCCATCCTGCGGGAACAGCTTCATCCGGCCGCCGTCCAGGAAGGCCTTGGACTGTTCTTCTTCCTCGTTGGTGAAGGCCGTCATCTTGTAGCCTTTGTAGATCCAGTTCGGCGGCGCGGCGCGCTTGCCCGATTCCAGCGCAGCCACGTAGCCGCGGGCATCCGGCACCGCCGACAGCAGGGCAATGGTGCCGTGGCAGGTGAGGCCGGTGGGCTTGTTCATGGAATGAAAATCCGCCAGCAGCTCACCCAGGGCCTTGTCCTTCAGCAGATCCTGCATCGGGATATGGCCGCCCGGGACGAAGACCGCGTGGAACTTCTCGTAGCCGATGCGCTTGACCTGGGCCAGACTGATGACCGGCGACTCGGTCTTCGATGTCAGTTTCAAGGTCGCCAGCAGGGCCTTGCTTTCCTGGCGCGCCTTCTCGTTGCCACCCCAGAAATTCACGTCGTCCGATTTCTGGTCCGCCGACGGCGCCTTGCCGCTCGGCGTCGCGAACACGACCGTATGACCGGCTGCGATGAAGGCCTGGACCGGCTCCATCAATTCGTTGATGAAGAAGCCGGTCTGCAGCCGCTTGCCCTCCTGGAGGTCGAGCTTGTCCTGGTCCGACACGACGACCAGGACGGTGCCGGCGTTCGCGAGATTGGCGGCGGCTGCAAGCAGGCCGGCGATGATGGTCTTTTTCATGATTCCTCCCGTGTGTGATGGGGCTCCCGGTGGAGCCGGTGAACCACATCGTATTGGAGATGGAATGCGTGAAAAATCCCTTGGGCTACACTTCACTTGTTACACAGGGTAATGAATTGAGGAGAAGCGCCTGGGACGGCCGCAACGCGGAAGTGGAGGGGCCGGCGAACGCCGAAAGCGACACCATCCACCCGGAGGTGGACCGGCGCCACTATTCCAGGCTGATTACCACTTTGCCTTTGTGATCACCAGCGCCGAAATGCCGCATGGCTTCTCGTACCCCGCCCAATGTGTAGAGCTTGTCCAGCACGGGTGTGAGTTTTCCCGCTTCGAAGAGACCATTCAAATATGCCAGATCCTTGTTTGGTTCCAGGATGACGAGACGCATTGTCTTCTTGTGGGTCAGCCTGATGAATGGCCCAGTCAGCAGGAGATGGAAAATCCGGGTCATCGAACCGCCAACCGTGACATACCTCCCGCCCGGGTTCAGGGCGCGCACATAGTCGAATGGCGACCGGTTTGTCTTCACATCGAGAACGAGGTCATAGCGTATTCCAGCGCGCGTGAAGTCCTGCTGGGTGTAATCAATCACCTTGTCGAAGCCGAGGGCGCGCATGAAGTCGAGCTTTGCCGGCTTGTCGACACCGGTGACTTCAACCCCGTATTGTTTTGCAATCTGGATTGCAAAAGTACCGACTCCGCCTCCCGCGCCATTGATCAAGACCTTGTCACCCTGTTTGATTCTCCCGATATCGCATAGTCCCTGCATTGCAAGAGCCGCCGCTTGAGGTATCGAAGCCGCTTCAGCGAAGCTCATGCCGGACGGTTTCAAGGCGAGTGCAGTGTCAGGGGCGCAGACGTACTCGGCAAAGCCGCCCCATCGACCGCTCAGGTCTCCGAACACCGCATCCCCCTGGCGAAATTGCCTTACGTTCTTGCCGGTTGCTTCGACCAGCCCGGCAATGTCGGAGCCGAGTATGGTGTTGCGTGGCCTGAACAAGCCGAACAGAAGACGATCGATCGGTGTGGAACCTTGAAGCAGTCCCCAGTCCCAGTCATTGATCGAGACAGCCTGGATCCTGACAAGGACTTCGTCGTCTTTTGGTACAGGCTTTGCTACCTCGCGCAATTCGAGCACATCTGGTGACCCGTACTTCTCACATACGATCGCCTTCATGGACATTCCTTCTGCGGTCAGAACGCGGGAACCGGTACCGAGCAGCGGGCGGACGGCTCATTGTAATTCAACGGTGTGCCACCGAAGTCACCGTGCCTGGCGGCCTCGGCGCGAATGATGAAAACGTCGCTGGCCTGCCTGGGCGGGAAGCACAGATTGATACATGTGCCAGTGGCGGGCGCCGTGGAAGAAGAGGGTCAAGCGCAGGCCAGTATTGGCCGTTCCAAGGGGAGGCAACAGGCGTGATCGTGAAAAACCGGGTGCGGTTCTTCGTGTGTTCCGTTTCGCTCCCTTGTTCATGCGATGAATAATCCTGTCTACATTCGCAGAAGAATATCTCCAATTCCCACAATAACGCTTTTCCATCGTCACTGCTATGGGGTTGCATCGAGCGTTTCTGCAAGCTGTTGATTTGATTGGGAGCAGGCTGGTTATTCGAGTCGGGTAGGTTTTAATCTAATTAATGATGATTACCCGTTGCGAATTGTACTTATATACTTCTTTGGCTTATAGTCGTCAGACTTCTTCGTGCTGAAATGTAGGTGGGATGCAAGCCAAACTGGAAGATGCCGGTATGGTGAAAGAAGTGCATTTTCCTGGATTTGCATAACTGCGTTCTAGTAGTACTGCCGCTCGCGAGCCGATGTGAGAAGTAAATACCAATCATACAAGTGGAGATGAGAATGAGTACTGCAATGCGGGAACTGAATGTTAGCGAAATTAACGATGTCGCTGGCGCCATCATGACTGAAACCAAATGTATCGCCATCGTTACCCTTGCTGGCGGCCTGTTTGGGGCTGGAATCGGTGCGTGGGGAACTGCGGGATTTGGCGCTGGTGCCGGCTTTTCCGGCGGTGTTCGGCTCGGCGCTATCGCCGGCGGCCTTGTCTGCGGCTCCATTTACGAGTGATTTCATAACCTCGCTTCGGCAGGTATGAAAAAAATATTATCAATTATTAGGGATAGTCATGAATACTGCAATTAAAGAACTGAGCATCGAAGAAGTAAATCAAGTTGCCGGCGCTGTAACTCAAAAACAATGTGTCGCGATCGCTACGGCGGCTGGCGGCTGGTTTGGCGCCTTTATGGTTGGCGCCGAGACGGCAGGTTTCGGTTCTTGGGCGGGTTTTGTGATGGGTAGCCAAATTGGGGGCGCGGTTGGCGCAGTTGGCTGTGCCTACATTTACGAATAAGGCTTGAAGGTAACGTTCCCGGGGTGTCCTGGGAACGTTTCTATATGATACAGTAAAAAAACAAGCTTCAGTCACGGCATTGCTTTGAAACTGCGTCGATAAAGAGTTTATTTGGCGGGAAAATATGGAGTCTCAGGTATTCTGTTTTTGCCTTGCACTAGGTTTTCTCCTCGAGCTCGCAGCAAAGAAAAGTAAGGCAGCTAGAACTGCATCCATCGTCGTCATCGTGACTGGCTGCCTGATTACCATTTTTTGGGATGTTCTCACGAGCATCGTATGGTTTTGAAGCGCCGGCCATCATGACGGCTGAAAGGCTGGGGCTGGCAGTATGGTAGAAATGGACTGGTTGTCATCAGCGCGTTTTTGCCGCAACTAAGATGCGCTGTTTTAAGCTGCTGGGTGAACGCCCCCTGGCACGGGGCTTCGGCCATCAAGTCGCCAAGCGACAAGTACGAACCGCCGTGCCCTGGCGCCTTACCCGGCCAGGGCAGTTACGGTTCCCAGTGTTAAAAAAATCACAATAGCGTCAGCTCGGACCTTGCTCGATTTTTCTCGACAGATTCCGTGAACCACGGATATCGAAAATTCCGAAGTTCTTCCGGCGAGTACACTGTTCGATACTGGGATGGTCACGACAATACCGCGATCTTTGCAAGACGGAAGGGTGCAACCTGAGCTTGCAAACGGTTCTGATAGGCGATCTCGGCACGCGTTGCCGACGCGCAGACCCAAACATAGGCCGGATACGAGAAATACGCGTCTGAAAAACGAAAACGCCAACCTGCATGGGTTGGCGTTCTTGAGGACATTCTTGGTGGCCCGGGGCGGAATCGAACCACCGACACAAGGATTTTCAATCCTCTGCTCTACCAACTGAGCTACCAGGCCAAGAGAGCGCCATTATAGCAGCGTTTGCGGCCGATAAACAATTGGCGCCGTTGCAACACTCAGCTGCGGGCGGCGGCGCGCTCGGCGTGCTGGCGTTCCAGCGCCAGGCGCGATTCGCGCCGGCCCTTCGCATCCTCGAAGCGGCGCAGCTCCTCCGGCGTGCCGGGTTCCAGCGGCGGAACGAGCGCCGGCTTGCGCTCGTCGTCCACCGCCACCATCGTGAAGAAGCAGCTGTTCACGTGGCGCACCACCTTGCTGCGGATGTCTTCCGCGATCACCTTGATCCCGATTTCCATCGAGCTGCGGCCGGTGTAGTTGACGGCCGCCAGGAAGGTGACCAGCTCGCCCACGTGGATCGGCTGGCGGAAGGTCACCTGGTCGACGCTCATCGTCACCACATAGCTGCCGGCGTAGCGGCTGGCGCAGGCGTAGGCGACCTGGTCGAGCAGTTTCAGGATGGTGCCGCCGTGGACGTTGCCGGAAAAATTCGCGGTGTCGGGCGTCATCAGCACCGTCATGCTGAGCTGGTGGGCGGGAAGATTCATGGTCTGGCTCGTCGAAAGAAGGGGGCTTGCCTGGGCAAGGATAGCAGGGCCGGGCGCTTCGTGCCGGGCCCGCCTCATCAGAACTCTTCCCAGCCGCCCGCGGCCACCGGTTGCGCCTTCGGCTTGGCAGCCGGGACCACCGCGCGGGCAGGTGTTGCCGCCGCCCTGCGCGCTCCGGCCGCCACTGGCCGCTGGCCAGCCTGCTGCTGGCCGACCTGGAACACGGCCACCAGCCCGTTCAGCGCGGCCGCCTGTTCCCGCATCGCCTGGCTGGCCGTGGCCGATTCCTCGACCAGGGCGGCGTTTTGCTGGGTCATGCCGTCCATGTCGGCGATCGCCTGGTGCACCTGCTGGATGCCGCTCGACTGTTCGCGGCTGGAGCTGAGGATCTCGTCCATGATGCCGGTCACGCGGCCGATGCTGTCGACGATGCCGGCCATGGTGGTGCCGGCCCGGCCCGCCAGTTCGGTGCCGCTGGCTACGCGCTGGGTCGAGTCGTCGATCAGGTCCTTGATTTCCTTGGCGGCGGCGGCCGAGCGCTGGGCCAGGGCCCGCACCTCGGTGGCCACGACGGCGAAGCCGCGGCCCTGCTCGCCGGCGCGCGCCGCCTCGACGGCCGCGTTCAGCGCCAGGATATTGGTCTGGAAGGCGATGCCGTCGATGACGGAAATGATGTCCACGATACGCGAGGACGAGGCGTTGATCGCGCCCATGGTGTCGACCAGTTCGCCCACCATGGCGCCGCCCTGCTGCGCCACCGTGGACGCCGCGAGGGCCAGGCGGTTGGCCTGTTCGGCGTTGGCTTCGCTGTGCTGGACGGCGTGGGTCAATTCGTTCATCGAGGACGTGGTTTCTTCCAGCGCCGCGGCCTGGCTTTCGGTGCGGCGCGCCAGTTCCTGCGTTTCGGCGGCCATCGATTCGATCGAGGCGCCGATGGTCGAGGTGCCCTGGCGCACCTGGCCGACGATGCCGGCCAGGCTGTCGCGCATGCGCTGCAGGGCGAACAACAGGCTGCGCTCGTCGCCCGGCTGCAGGGCGATAGGCACCTGGAGGTTGCCGGCGGCGATCTCGCGCGCCACTTCCGCGGCCACGGCCGGCTCCCCGCCCAGGCGGCGGAACAGCGAGCGCGAGAACAGCAGCCAGGCCGCGACGCTGCCGGCCAGCGTGATCGCGCACAGCAGGACCAGGACCGTCTCGCTGCCGTGGGCCTGGTCCAGCACCTTCTGGGCGCGCCGGTCGATGGCTTGCTGCTGCAGCGCCAGCAGGCCGCTGACGCCGTCCACGTAGCGCTGGGCATGGCCGGTGAAACTGCGGTCGTAGAGCGCCAGCGCCTCATCGTTCAGGCCCTCGGCCTTCAGCTGCATCACGCGGTCGCGCTGGCTGATGAAGTTCTTGCGCGCTTCGACCGCCGCGGCGAACTGGCTGCGTTCTTCTTCTGTATCGAGCAGCTGCTCGACCTTGTCCTGCAGGCCGTTGGTGCGCTCGCTCGACTGGCGGCTTTCCTCGGCAAAGGCCTTGGCCAGTTCCGGATCGCTGGCGCGCGCCACGGCGGCGGTGCGCTTGGTCGACACCGACAGGTTGAGCAGCCACTGCGAGATCAGGCGTTCCTTGGCGAGCGGGCGCTGGGTCAGGGCCTCGGTCTCGGCGGACAGCACCTGCAGGCGCCAGATCGCGATGGCGGTCGAGAGGAAGGAAATGAGAATGATGAATGCAAAGGTGATCCGTAGCTGCGTACGGACGCGGTCGGTCTTGATCAATTCGACTCCTGTGGATAGTGAGGCCGGACGTTTTTCCTGCCGGTCAGCGCGGAAGTGACTTAGAGCGTCTAACAACACCTCCATGGCTGCGTTGCGTAGTCTCGCCGTACAGTCGTACTGTCTTCGACTCCGCGTCGGCGGGCCGCATCCCTTGCCCTGAAGGTGTTGTTAGGCGCTCTTAGTCTGGCGTCAAAATGTAATGAATGTTTTATCGCACTGCAACAAAAGTGACAGCGCTAACATACGTGTTTTGCAACATTCCCCGCAAAAGTGAGAGGCCCCGTTGACCCGAAAGCCTTGGATCGGCCGGGTCGCCGTATCCTTCCCGGCAATACCCTTATCCTTGGTGAATAAAATTGGTCTCGCAGCCGCACCGGCGAGGCAGGCGCCTGCCTTTGCTATCATGGCGCGATGTCCATCCTGCTCGTTCCCGGCTATATGGCCGACGAGACGCTCTGGGACGGCGTGAGCGGCCGACTGGCGCCTTTCGGCCCGCTGGCGCACGCTGACCTGCGTCACGATGCCACCCTCGAGGCGATGGCGCGCCGCGCCCTGGCCGCCGCGCCGCCATCCTTCATCCTCATCGGTTTTTCGATGGGCGGCTATGTCGCCCGCGAGATCGTCTACCAGGCGCCGGAACGCGTGCGCGCGCTGGTCCTGATCGCCACCTCGACCCGTCCCGATTCGCTGCTGCTGCGGCAGAGCAAGGGCGCGGTCGCCAAGGCGGCGCCTTCGGTTTCCTTCGCTGGACTGAGCCGCACCGCGATCGCCACCTCGCTGCACCCTGGGCAGGGCGGCAACGAGGCCTTGATCGAGCGGGTGCGCGCGATGGGTGTGCGCCTGGGTGGGGAGGCATTCCGGCGCCAGTCGATGCTGGAGCGGCCGGGCGACCTGGCGCGCCTGGGGGCGATCCGTTGCCCGACCCTGGTCGTGGCCGCGGCCCAGGACCGTTTGCGCAGCCTGGAGGAGTCGCAGGAACTGCATGCGGGGATCGCCGGCTCGGCCCTGGCCGTCATCGAGGACACTGGGCACATGATCCCGATCGAGGCGCCGGACGCCCTGGCCGAGGTGCTCGTACCCTGGCTGCAAAGCCTTCCGGACTGGAGCCCCTAACAAAACCCCCATGGCGGCGTTGTACCGTCTTGCCGTACAGGTGTACTGTCTTCGACGGTACGCCTTGCCCTGAGGGTCTTGTTAGGCGCGCTAATTCGCGCGCACTTCCCAGCCGTCCAGCGCGCGGATCGCTTCTTCCTTGAGCTTGGCCTCGATCTCGATCCACGGCGCCAGCCGGTAGCTGGACGGCATGGTGTCGATCAGGTCGGCGTGCTGGCGGTCGTTGAAGCCGCTCCTGCCGTTCGAAATGTGCACCAGCTGGTGCCCGGGCTCGGCCCAGGTCTCGCGGGCCTTGCGCAGCATGGCTTCCACGCTCGGGTGCTCGTAGCTGTCGAGCTTCTCGTGCACCACGTGGTGGTGGGCGTCGAACACCATGGGTACGCCGGCGCGCAGGCAGATCGCGTGGATCTCCTCGGCGCTGTAGGCGTATTCGTCGTTCTCCAGGCCGATGCGGCAGCGGATGGCGTCGGGCAGCAGGGCGATGCGTTCGACCAGGGCGTCGGCCCGGTCCGACTTGCCGCCGTGGATCTCGAGCAGGGCCCAGGGCGAACGCGGCTGGTCCAGCAGGTCCATGATGTCGGCGTGCATCTGCAGGATCTTGACGCTGTTGGCCACCACGCCTTCCGAGTCCGAGCTCAGGACCACGAACTGGTCCGGGTGCATCACCAGGCGGATGCCGCGTTCTGTGGCGCGGCGGCCGGAACGCGCCAGCATGGGCGCGAATTCTTCCAGGATGGCGCGGCCGAAAGGCTCGTCGGAAAACGGGAAGATCGAGGAGGGAATCCGGTAAAGCGCGATGCCTTCGCGCTCGCAGTAGCGCATCGCCTCGTCGAAGGTTTGCAGGTTGTCGCGGTAGATGTCTTCGAGCAGCTTGCGCTGGCCGTCTTCGGCGTGCTCCAGCAGGCGCTTGCGGGTCAGCGCGCGGTAGCGCACGTCCTTGGACGTGGTGATGCAGACGAGTCCGAGCTGTGGGGGCATGGGTGTTCGCGGGTGGTTCGCTGCAGGCGCCGCGCCCGGTACGCGCGGCGCCTGGGGAAAGGGGATCAGCCCTTGGCCTGGTGGGCGCGGATCTGGTCGCGCAGCTGCTGGCCGTTGGAATGGGCGTAGTCCTTGTCGATCTCGTAGCTCACGCAGGCCTTGAGCTGGGGATCGAGCTGGTTGCGCAGGGCGCCCAGGAACTGCGGCTCGGCCACCAGCGCCAGGCGGTCGAACTGGCCGGCCTGCCTGGCCTTGAGCAGCACGTCGTTGATCTCGCTGGCAAAGGTCTGCGACTCGCGCTGTTCCGGCGTCTGCTGCGGCTGGTATTGCTTGGTAGGCAGGGCGCCGCCTGTGCCATGGCTGCTCGACCCCGCCGCGATCGGGCTCATGCGATCGGTGAGTTCTTCGGTCGTGCCCGTGCGCGCGGCGGGATTGACCATGTCCTGTACTTCTTGCAGCGGGGTGTTGGCGTCGGATTCGGCGAAGATGCGGGCGCGGCCGGCGTCGGCCGATACGATCCAGGTTGTACTCATGCTACCTCCCATTGACGATGGAAATGTTTTTCTCAAGTGGACCCATGGTCCACATCCGTCCGGCTGTTCAGGGGAGTCTATCCGAAGCAGCTTTTTGAGGAGGCACGAAAGACATTGCGGCGCCTTGCACCTAACCCAGTAGGCAAGAGTCGCTCCTGGCGCGCCTGGCAAGCGCAGGCGGCGTTGCTCGTCGTTGTGTGGCCAGCCACACTGCCTCCTCGCGCCTTGCCTGCACTTCCCACGCATCACCATGCGCTTCCTCCTGCCTACCGGGATAGGTTCTTAGCGCGGCCGGCCGAAGACCTGGGTCCAGTAGATGATGGCCGTGCGCGTCTCGGCGGCGATGCCGTAGGCCGCGCCCATCTCGGTGAAGCCGGCGTTCATGATGTTGGCGCAGTGGCCCGGGCTGTCGAGCCAGCCCGCCACCGCTTCGGCGGGCGTGTGCTGGCCGAAGGCGATGTTCTCGCCAACACGCTGCCAGTGATAGCCGGCGCGCTGGGCGCGTTCGGACGCCAGGCTGCCGTCCTTGGCCTTGTGGCTGAAGTAGCGGCGCGCCGCCATGTCCTGGCTGTGGCCGAGCGCGGCCTGGCCCAGGGCCGGGTTCCAGCGCACCGGCGGGACCGGCGGGAAATGCTTGCCGCCGCAGGTATGGCCGCTGGCGCGGGCGGCGTTCACGCCCTCGAGGATGGCCTTGCCCGCATCGCGCCAGTCCGGAAAGGTGCTGGAAGGCAGGGGCGGCGCCGGACGGGCGAGCACGACGGTCCATTCCTTTCCTTCGCGATAGCTGCCGACTGCCGAAAAACGCGTGCTCAGCAGCACGCTGCAGTATTTCTCCTGGATCACGTTCATCGCCGCCTGGGCATCTTCCGGTCCGCTCACCGAGACCACCTCGGCCAATTCGGCGGCGTAGCCGACGGCCTGCAGCGCGTTCTCGATGAAGGTGGCGGGACCGATGCGGACGCGGGACAGGGCGGGATTGGCTTGCAGCGGCGCCACCGGTGCGGCCGCGCGGCCTGCGCAGGAACCGGGTGCGGCGCGGTAGGCGTTGATCATTGCCACCAGGCTGCCGGCGCGCTGGTCCGGACCGGACGCCGGCAAGGCGCCGGCCGGGCGCGGAAAAGCGGCGCCCAGCAGCGCAGCGGAGGCGAGCAGGAGGGAGACCAACAGGGGCTCCCGTTTCAGGGTCGTGCAAACAGCCATGTCGTCAAGAAGGGTGCAAGCTCGGTGTGAGGTGGCGTGCCGGTTGATTGCCGGCTAAACAATTGGCAAGCAGATAAGCCGCCCGAAAAGCAAAAACGCCAACCTCGAGGTCGGCGTCGCACTGCCTTCCGGCCCAGCCTAGATGGGGGGTGAAGGCGGAAATACTATAGCAGCCGCCGGCTTGCCTGCCCAGCGGGTGTCGCAGGGATGCACAGCCGTGCGGCGGGGCCTCTTACTGGCGCTGGCTGGTGCGCACGAGCTTGCCCGTATCGAGACCTTGCGCCCGCAGGCGGCCCAGCAAGGCCTCGTAGGCGGCCGGGTCCACTTGCGGCGTGCGCGACAGGATCCACAGGTATTCCCGCTTTGGCTCGCTGACCGCGGACAACTGGTAGCCCTGGTCGAGGTCGATCACCCAGTAGTCGCCCCAGACCATGGGCAGGAAGGACAGGATGGCCGGTGCGAAGCGCACCTCGAGCTTGGGCGAGGTGGCGGGACCGACTTGGCGCGCCACGCCTTCGGCCACGTCGGCGCCGCCATCTTGCGTGCGGCAGCGGTTGAGGACGGCGACCCGGCCGTCCTGGCGCAGGCTGTAGGTGGCGGTGGTGTCGCCCACGCATTTCTTCTGGAAGCTGTTGGGGAACTTGGCGATTTCGTACCAGGTCCCGAGGTAGCGCTGGACGTCGAGCGCGGGGATGGTGGTGAGCGGCTTGGGGGTATCGTCGGCCTGCGCCGCACCGGCGCAGACGGCTAGCAGGAAATGAACAGCGGCAAGGGTGACTGGCGTGGGTCGGGTCATGGAATCCTCTCAGCAATGTGTGTGGTGTAGCGTAATCGACAAGGCATCTGGCTGTCGCGTGGCTGGGCTTGCCGGAGCAGCCAGGTGCCCGCCTTGGTGAGCAAACGTGCGCGCCAGGAAGGCAAGTACACTGGCGCCAAGGAGACTTCGCAGACCGGCATGCACCAGATGGATTTCAGTTCCTGGCAAACAGCCCTGACCACCGTGATCGGCCTGGCCGTGTTTACCCTGCTCGGGGTCGGCATTCGCATTCTCGTGATGCAAACCGTGCAACAGCGCCGCGAGCGCATGAACCGCCAGATCAACGAACGCCTGAAGACCCTGATCGGGGCCTACCGCACCCTGGGCGGCTCCTTCACCGGCAAGCTGACCGTCGATCCCACCCACCTGCGCGAGTTGCGCATGGCGGACGTGCCGCTCGAAGCGCAGATGGAGGCGCTGGACGGGCAAAGCAGGCTCGAGGCCGCCACCGGATCTGACCGCGCGCGCCGTATCCGCGATGCGGTCGAGGCGGCACTGGCGGACATCATCCTGCTGGGCACGGAAACGCAGTGCCGCCTGGCCAGCCAGGCCGCCAGCGACATGGCGGCCGGCCGCCCCATCCACACGGCCGAGCTGGTCGTTTCCTTGCGCAACTTCATTCGCGAAGCGCTCGACCTGGAGCCGATCCCGGCCGACGTGACGATTCCGCTGCAGGGGCCGACCCGCACCCAGGGTAGCGGCGCCAGGAAGGGCGGCGCGGAACGGGCCGGCGCGGAACGCGGCGGCGGCCAGGGTGGCGGCCGTGGCGGCAACGCGGGCGGGATGGGCGGCGGCGATCCGGTTCCCATCGCGGGCCGGCGCGGCGACGAAACGCCGGGCGGTGGCATCCGCGACACCGATCCCTTGCTGTGAACGCCGCCTGGCGCTAGAGCGAGGACAGCGCCGGTCCCTCCGGTTTGCCCAGCCAGGTGGTGGCGAAGCGCTGGCGCGCCGCGCCCAGCGCCGCTTCGTCGCCGCGCAGGCGGTAGACCTCCATCAGGCCGCGCAGGGCCCAGCCGTTGCTGGGTGTGCGCGCGAACGAGGCGCGGAAGACCTGTTCGGCTTCATCCAGCTGTCCGGCGCGCATCAGCGCCACGCCCAGCGACTGGCGCACCGGGTAATACCAGTAGGGCGGCTCCATGTAGGGCAGGCCGTCCTGCACCGCCACGGCTTCGCGGTAGGCCGCGATCGCGTCCTTCGGCTTGCCCAGGCTGTCGGCCAGACGGCCGCGCGCCACCGCCCGCGCCGTCTGCACGATCTCGCGTCCGGGGATGCCCCAGTCCGTCACCACCTTGAAGTCGGCGGTGCGCTCGATGCGGTCGAGCGCGGCGATCTCGCGCCGGGCCGCCTCGGCCGCTCCCTTGCGCGCATGGCCGACGGCGCGCGCGTAATGCCACATCGCCTTGACCAGCACGAAGTCCGGGCCGGGGTCGGGCAGGGACAGCAGCGTGTCGGGGCTGCTGAACTGCACGTGGGCGAAGTAGGGCGCCGACTTGACCGGCTGCAGCGCCCCGATGTTCTTGAGCAGCTCGGGACTGATCACGCCGTCGAGCTTGGAGGCCGCCTCGAGCGTGGTCTTGCCGTCGCCGCCCATCAGGGCCGAGACCATCACGAAATGGATGTTGTGCGGGTAGTAGGCGCCGCGGTAGACCGGATCGCTGCCGGCGCCCGCGAAGTAGCGCTCGTCGATCGCGATGGCGGACAGGTTCGACTGCAGCGCCTCGCGGTAGAGGCCGAGGCGGTAGTAGATATGCGAGGGCATGTGCACGATGTGGCCGGCCCCGGGAATCTGCTGGGCCAGCACGCGCGCCGCCGGCAGCGCCTTGTCGGGATGGGTCGAGGCTTCCATCGCGTGGATGTAGTAGTGGGCGGCGCCCGGGTGGCTGGGATTGCGTTCCAGCACGCGCTCGAGGGCGTCGACCAGTTCCGCCGTGCGGTTCTTGGGCTGGGCGCCGCCCGCCGCCCAGTAATCCCAGGGAGACAGGTCCATCAGGGATTCGGCGAACAGCACCTGGATGGTGTCGTTGTTGGGATGGGCGCGCGCGGCATCGAGCATGGCGTCCGCATAGGCCTTGTCGAGCGCGGCCCGGTCGGCGCCGGGGTCCTTGCTGTAGCGCCGCGCCACCGCCTTGATAAGGGCCTGTTCCGCGGCCGTCGCGCCCTTGGCGTGGCGCATGGCGCTGGCCGCCGCCGCGGCCGCCGGCGCCACCGCATCGGGGAACATGGGCGCGTTGATGTTCGGGCCCAGCACCAGGGCCTCGCCCCAGTGGCACATGGCGCAGCCGGGGTCGAACTGTTGCGCGGCGCGGAAGGCGCGCGCCGCCTCGGCGTGGTTGAAGGCGAAGGTCAGGCGCATGCCCTGGTCGAAGTAGGCCTGGGCCTTGGGATGCTTCGTGGTGATCGGGACGTGCAGGGCGCCGAGGTTCTCGTAGAGCGGAGGCGGCTCGGCTTGCGCTGCCTTGGCGGGCGGCTGCTGGCCGGGCTGGAAGGGCCGGGTCTCGACCTGGGCCTGGGCCAGCAGCAGCGGGCCCAGCAGGGGAGGGCGCCCGGCCCGCGCCGGGGCGCAGGTAGTGCCGGCGAACAGCGGATCGAAGGAAGGCGGCGCCTGCGGGCGCTCGGCCTGGGTGGACGGGACGGCAACGAGGACGGCCGCCGCGACGGCGACTCCCGGCAACACGAAACGCGGTTTCATGACTCCTCCTGTGGGCATGGACACAGCGGCGCACTGCATGCGTTGCCGTTGGAGTCGCCGGGAAGCGCCGGGTTCCCGTGCGAGGCGCTCAGGCTTTGCGCACGAATTCCGACTTCAGGCTCATGGCGCCGAAGCCCTCGATCTTGCAGTCGATGTCGTGGTCGGCATCGACCAGGCGGATGTTCTTGACCTTGGTGCCCTGCTTGATGACGCCGCCCGAGCCTTTCGGCTTGAGGTCCTTGATCACGGTGACCGTGTCGCCATCCTGCAGGATGTTGCCGGAGGCATCACGCCAGACGCGGGCCGCGTCGGCCGCGCCCACAGCCTGCACGGGCCATTCGTGGCCGCATTCGGGACAGACATACTGGCCGCCTCCGTCCTCATAAGTATAGGCGGATTGGCACTGGGGGCAAGGAGGCAGGGTGGACATGGAAAACCTTGTTGAATCGTGGCAGGGAAGGGGACACTGGCGCAAGGCACTCTTCGGCGCCGGCCGGCTCGCGTTGCCGGCATTCTAGCCCACCTCGCCGGGTCCGGCGAGCGGGCCGCGTGCTAGCATATGGCCTGCGAACCAGCTCCCGGCGGACGATCCCTCGTCCGCGCCCGCATTTCCAACCGATCACGCATGCCCCGAATTGCCTCGTTCCTGCCGTGCGTACTTTGCTTGTGCGTACTTTTCCTGTGCACGCCGCCGGCCGGCGCGGCCACCTATACCATGCTGCGCATCGAAGGCAGCGAAGCCGGCCGGCCGCCCTACGGCGTCGCGCTGCTGGAGCTGGCCTTCGCCAAGGCCGGGGTCTGCCATGCCGTGGTGCTCAGCGAACCGGGCATGAAACAGGCGCGCGCGGTGCACGAACTGGCGCAGGGCAGCGGCAAGCTCGACATCATGATCACCATGAGCTCGCCGGAGCGCGAAGCGGCCTTGCTGGGCGTGCCGGTCCCGCTCACCAAAGGCCTGCTCGGCTGGCGGATCGCCCTGGTGCGCAAGGAGCGGCTGCACCAGTTCGCCGAGGTGCGTTCGGCCGCGCAACTGCAAGGCTTTGTCGCGGGCCTGGGCCATGACTGGCCGGATACGGCCATCCTGCGCGCCAGCGGCCTGCCGGTGCACCTGGCCTCGACCTATACCGGCATGTTCCGCATGCTCGAGGCGGGACGGATCGACTACTTTCCCCGCGCCGTCAAGGAAATCCATGGCGAGCAGGAGCGCTACCCGGCGCTCGCGGTCGAGCCGCACCTGGTGCTGCGCTATCCGGCCGATGCCTATTTCTTCGTCAACCGCCGCAATACGCGCCTGGCGGCGGAGCTGCGCAAGGGCCTCGAAGCGGCGATCGCCGACGGTTCCTTCGACCGCCTGTTCTACAGTTATTTCGCGCCGCAGATCGCGGCGGCCGGGCTCGATCGGCGCCGCATCATCGACCTGCCGCATCCTGCGCGCGCGCCGTCCCTGCCGCTCGGGCGCCCGGAATTGTGGTTTTCGCTGGGAGAGCTGCGCCGGCCGGCCTTCGTCGCGGCCGCCCGCGGCAGGGTACAGCCGCCGGTCGCCGCGGCGTCGTGCTCCGCCGTGAAGCAAGCCGGCCGCTGAATAGCCGCTCAATAGGCACTAGTCGGCTTGCCTGGGCGCCCGCTCAGTGATGCAGGGGCGTCCCCGTGGCGGTGGCCTGCCCCGGCTGGTCCGGCCGCAAGGCCCGTTCGCCGGCGGCGGTGTCGTGATAGCTCTGGAAGCGGGCGACTTTGCCGTCTCGCAGCGTCAAAACGTGCACCCACGGGCTGTCGTAGCTGCGCCCGGTATGCCTGCCTCTCCAGGTTGCTTCGCCCGTGACGACCACCTTGTCGCCTTCGGCGATGAACTCCTGCGGTTCGAAGCGTTCAGCCAGGAGCGCCTCGTTCAACTGCTCGAAAAAGCGGGCGATCTCCGCCTTCCCGTTGTGCCTGCCGGCGAAGGGGATATGCTCCGCTTCGGGTTCGATCCAGAGCGCATCGTCGTGATAGCGCTCCAGCAGCTGGGGAATGTCGCCGCTCTGGAACAACCGGTAAGCTTCCATCACCAGCCGCTTGTTGTCCTGTGCGTCCATGATAGCTCCTCTCGTGTCTCGCCTTGCGCGACGGTTGCGGACGCTCCCGCCACGCAGGGACGGTCTTTTCAGCCTACTGCGCGCGGCGGGAAATACAAGGTCGGCCGCGCAGCGGCAAGTGTTGGTCCGTCCTCAGTGTGGGCGCGAGGTGGCGCTGTCGGCGCTGCCCGCCTGGCCGGGCATGGGCGCGTGTTCAGGCGGCATGCCGTCCTTGAACAGCAGGCGCAGCTGCTGGCGCAGCTCCGGCGAATCGCTGTGGTGGTGCACGGACACCGCATGGTCGACCGCGGCCTGCAACAACTCTTCCTCGCTGTCGGCCGAGATGGCGACCGAGCAATGCATATCGCTCGGGAATTCCCGGCAATCGATGAATTTGCGTGTCATGATCCACTCCTTCACTCGAAAAGCGCGGGCATCGCGCCCGCTGCTTTCAGTATAGGCAGGCGGCGTCACCCCCGCTGCGCGAAAAGCGCCGGCAGGGGACTGCTGTTAAAATTTGCGCCAGCCTTCCGGCGCCCATTTGCAGGAGTACACAAATCCTAGGTTTTTTATTCAGAGCGGCAATACGCAGGCCCAAGCTGGCGGGCGCTGTCGCGTTAATCGTGCTGGCAGTCTTGGCCAGCACGATGACCTACACCGGTTTCCTTGTCATCGGGGTGCTGGCTGATCATCTCGGCACGGGCCGGTTCCTGGCGGGCTTGCTTCTTGGCGCTCTTTTTGCACGATTCCCCTGGATACGCCAAGGCAAGCCGCGCATTGTCGGCCTCTTGCCCAAACCTGTCCGCCGGCCCCTCATCCTGCTCATCCTGGCGCTTTGCCTGGCGACATTCCTGTGGCGTAGCGACTATGTGTCCGCATTGTTCATCGGTTTTGCGGCGGCTTTCCTGCTCGGCTACCCCTGGTTGAGGCGGGCTGTTTTCGATCGGCTGTTGTCGTCGGTCTTCGCATTCACCGGCCAGAAACCGTTCAAACGCACGGATGACTCGGTGATCGAGGGGGAATTCAGGGAAAGGAAGGACTGAGCACTGCCGGCCGGTTGCCGGCAGCGCGCCTTGTCGCGGCCATTAACGAGACGATTTAACGCGACGATTTAACGCGACGATGTTGGGCCGGAAAACAAACACGCCAACCGGCATGGGTTGGCGTTTCGTGCACTGCGTATTCCTGGTGGCCCGGGGCGGAATCGAACCGCCGGCACAAGGATTTCAATCCTGGCGTCGCGCCTGGCAAGGCCCGTGGCAGGAACGAGGACTATAATCGATCTGCCCTGCCAGGGGGAATTGCCCTGGCCAACGGGGACCAAACGATATGTACAACACAAAATATTTCGAGCCCAATCGCACCGCGACCTGGCTCGAGTTGTTCTTCGACCTGATTTTTGTGGTGACGATCGGTGACGTGACGCATATCTTGAGTCACACGCACGAGGGTCATCTCGACCCGCTCCAGTTCTGGAAATTCGTCCTTATTTTCATACCTTTTTGGTGGATTTGGGCGAGCCACACGATGTATGCTAACCGGTTCGATGCGGATGACCGGAAGCATCGGCTGGCAACCCTGATCATCATGTTCCTGCTGATTATCATGTCAGGCTTGATCGATCAACGATTCCTGGCGAGCTTCGACACCATCATCGTCTGCTACGCCGGTTCGCGATACATCATCGCCATGATGTATCTCGTGTCCAAATACCGGCACAAGGAAAGCGATGAACTCGCAACCGTAGTTTGCTGGGTGATCGCCGCGGGCGCCACCATCAGCCTCGCTTCGATCCTGTTCCCGGCGCCACAGCGCTATGCCGTGTTTTACCTGGGAATAGCGTTCGATCTGGTTGCGTTCATCTTTTTCTTGCCGCCTCGACTCAAAGTCATCCCGGTGCATACCGACCACTTGATCGAGCGGGTGGGCCTGCTCACGATCATCATGCTGGGTGAATCCATCATCAGCCTGTCCGCGGGACTGGCCAACTTCAGTTGGACCGTGGATACGCTCCTGACCGCCGTCACCGGTTTTGTGATGATATCGGCCATCTGGTGGGTCTACTTTGACAGTTTTCACCTGCTGACCGAACAGCAGCTCACGACCGGCCATTCGGTGCTTTACTCGCACTTTTTCGTGTTCATCGGGCTGTCGATCCTGGCCAGCCTGATCCGGCACGCGATCCTGGACAGCATGGTGGTATCCGATTTCAGGGTACTCTCGGCCATCGGCGCGGTCTGCTTTTTCGTTGGCAAGCAGTACGCCTACTTCATGGAGCTTCCCGGACTGCGGCCGCAGCTGGTCGTCAACACCCTGGTGGTCTTCGTATTGACCGGGTTTGCCCTGCTATTGCCCAGAACTGACTACATCCTGCTTGGTCTTACCGCTGCGATGATTTGTTATGCTTTCCTCAGTCTCAGATACCTGAACGTGCCCCACGGACGTGATGACCATCCGCGCAACAGCCCGGTCACGGGAGACCGGCCCTGAGCCGCTCCGCCGTTACCGGGGGGGGGGGGCGGACAGCTAACCCTGGACGGCATACCGCACCGGAAAACAAAAACGCCACCCGAAGGTGGCGTTTTATTTGTTCTTGGTGGCCCGGGGCGGAATCGAACCACCGACACAAGGATTTTCAATCCTCTGCTCTACCAACTGAGCTACCAGGCCAAGAGAGGCATGATTATAGCCAGACATTTTCAGGTTCGCAAGCCCCCTCGATGCCGAAATGCACGCCTGTCTGCGAAAAGCCGGCTGCGCAGCAGTCCGGCGCGGCGCCGGCATCTGGCTATAATGTCTTCATGACCACACCCGCCATCTCCACCACGTTCAGCACCGACATCTGCATCGTCGGCAATGGCGCCATCGCCAAGACCGCCGCCCTCGGCTTCGCCCAGGACGGCCACAGCGTGACCCTGCTGGTGCCGCCCGCCCGTCCCGCACCGGCGCCGCCGGCGGGCGCCACGTCGGCGGCCGAGCGTCCCTGGGATGTGCGTGTTTACGCGCTCAACCATACGGCGCACAGCCTGCTCGCCTCGCTGAAGGTATGGGGCGCGCTCGACCTGGCGCGGGTGCAGGCGGTCGACGCCATGGACATCCGCGGCGACGGCACCCAAGGCGGCAACCTCGGTTTCGACGC
This sequence comes from Massilia sp. DD77, assembly GCF_036961685.1. Lineage (NCBI taxonomy): Bacteria > Pseudomonadati > Pseudomonadota > Betaproteobacteria > Burkholderiales > Oxalobacteraceae > Massilia > Massilia sp. DD77. The sequence goes on along the minus strand of NZ_JBAMDH010000032.1, from coordinate 24,235 downwards.
CTTCGGCGCCCATGTCGGCACCCTGGCCTGGATCGTCGAGGACAGCAACCTGAACGGGGCGCTGGATGCGGCGATCAAGTTTTCCCACAACGTGCACGTGGTCACCGGCTGCGCCGTCGATTTAAGCTGCGGCGAGCTGGGCGCCGCGGTGCGCCTGGAAGACGGCCGCAAGATCGACTGCGAACTGGTGGTGGGCGCCGACGGGCGCGAATCCTGGGTGCGCGGGCAGTGCGACATCGGCGTCGACTACCGCATGTACCACCAGCGCGCCATCGTCACCAATTTTGCCTGCGACAAGCCGCACCATGGCGTGGCCTACCAGTGGTTCACCTGCGCCGACGGCATCATCGCGCTGCTGCCGCTGCCGGGCAAGCGCGTGTCGCTGGTGTGGTCGGCCCCCGAGACCCTGGCCGACACCCTGATGGACGAGTCGCTGGGCGAGCTGGCGATCCGCCTGGCCGAATATGCTGAAGAAAAACTCGGCCCCCTGCGCCCGCTGCAGCCCGAAGACGTCAAGGCGGTGCCGCTGGCCCTGATGCGACCCCATGCCATCGTGGCGCCGCGGGTGGCGCTGGTGGGCGACGCCGCGCACGCGGTGCATCCGCTGGCCGGCCACGGCATGAACCTGGGCTTCGGCGACGTGGTCGACCTGCTCGAGACCGTCAAGGGACGCGAGGAGCGGCGCGGCGTCGGCGACGAGCGGGTGCTGGCGCGCTACGCCCGCAAGCGCAAGGAAGACGTGCTGCTGATGCAGATGGCCACCGACGGGCTCGAACGTTTGTTCGGCGCCAACCTGGAACCACTTCGCGTGGTGCGCAATTTCGGATTAAACTTGCTCGATAAGTTGCCAGCGGTCAAACGGCGCCTGATGGCGCACGCCATGGGCAAGTCAACTCTCTAAGGAATCAACATGGTCAAAACCAAGCTCGCCGTCCTGCTGGCGACGGGGCTGATGGCGTCCTGCGTGGACGCCCAGAACAATACCGAGGCGAACATCAGGAAGGCGCTCGAACCGCGCCTGGGCGGCGCCAAGATCGAGTCGGTCAAGGAAACGCCGTATGGCGAACTGTACGAAGTGCGGGTGGCGGGCGACATCCTGTACACCGACAAGAAGGGCGAGTACCTGTTCATCGGCCATGTCTACGACGCCAAGTCCTCGCGCAACCTGACGCGCGAGCGCATCGACGACATCAACAAGATCAAGTTCAGCGAGCTGCCGCTCGAGATGGCCCTGAAGCAGGTCAAGGGCAACGGGAAGCGCGTGATCGCCGTGTTCGAGGACCCGAACTGCGGCTACTGCAAGCGCCTGCGCCAGACCACGCTCAAGGACATCGACAACGTCACCATCTACACCTTCATGTACAACATCCTGTCCGAGGATTCGTTCGTGAAGTCGAAGAACATCTGGTGCGCGCCGAACCGCGTGAAGGCCTGGGACGACTGGATGATCAACGGCAAGGTGCCGCCAGCCGCCCCCGCCGCCTGCGAGACCCCGAACGAGAAGGTCGCCGCCCTGGGACAGAAGCTGAAGATCTCGGGCACCCCGGCGATCTTCTTCACGGACGGCTCGCGCATTCCGGGCGCGGTCGACCTGAAGGGACTGGAAGACAAGCTGTCGTCGCTCGAAGCAAAAAAATAAGCGCTGAACACATCATTACAAGCGCATCGCCCGTACCAACCACTAGGGAGCAGCACATGGTCACCTTGAACATCAACGGGCGCGACCTCCAGGTCGACGCCGACCCGTCCACGCCCATCCTGTGGGCGCTGCGCGATAACCTGAACATGACCGGCACCAAGTTCGGCTGCGGCGCCGCCCTGTGCGGCGCCTGCACCGTGCACCTGGACGGCGCCCCGATCCGCTCCTGCATCACGCCGATCTCGGCGGCCCAGGGCCAAAAGATCACCACCATCGAAGCGATGGAGAACGACAAGGTCGGCAAGGCGGTGCAGGACGCCTGGGTCAAGCACGACGTGCCGCAGTGCGGCTACTGCCAGAGCGGGCAGGTGATGAGCGCCACCGCGCTGCTGCGCACCAACAAGCGCCCCAGCGACGCCGATATCGACAACGCCATGAGCGGCAACATCTGCCGCTGCGGCACCTACCAACGCATCCGCGCGGCCATCAAGGACGCGGCCCAGACACTTACCTCGCTCGCCTGAGGAGCCGCCATGCGCATCGAATGGATCGCACGCGACGCCGTCGCGCAGCCTGTCACGTCCCGCCGCGGCTTCCTGAAGGCCGGTGCGGCCGCCACCGGCGGCCTGGTGCTGGGCTTCTTCCTGCCCGGATCGAACAGGTTCGCCCAGGCCGCCGCGCCGGCCAGGACCTACGCGCCGAACGCCTTCCTGCGCGTGGCGCCGGACAACACCATCACCGTGATCGTCAACCGCCTGGAATTCGGCCAGGGCGTGCAAACCTCGCTGCCGATGCTGATCGCCGAAGAGATGGACGCCGACTGGTCGCAGATGCGTGGCGAGCTGGCCCCGGCCGGCGAGGCCTATAAAGACCCGGCCTTCGGCGTGCAGATCACCGGCGGATCGGGTTCGATCGCCCACTCCTACACCCAGTACCGCGAGATCGGCGCCCGCGCCCGCGCCATGCTGGTGGCGGCCGCCGCCGAGCAGTGGAAGCTGGCGCCGGCCCAGCTGCGCACCGAGAAGGGCATGGTCATCGGCCCGGCGGGCCAGAAGGCCAGCTATGGCGCCCTGGCCGACGCGGCGATGCGACAGCCGGTGCCGGCCACCGTCGTGCTCAAGGAGCCGAAGCAGTTCCGCTATATCGGCAAGCCGACGCGCCGCATCGATGCGCGCGCCAAGTCGACCGGCAAGCAGCAGTTCGGCATCGACTTCACGCCGGCCAATGCCAAGACCGTACTGATCGCCCGTCCGCCGGTGTTCGGCGCCAAGGTGGCGCGCGTGGACGCGGCGGCGGCGCGCGCCGTCAAGGGCGTGCTCGACGTGTTCGAGGTGGACCTGGACCGCGGCGCGCGCGGCGTGGCCGTGGTGGCCGAGGGCTACTGGCCGGCCAAGCAGGGCCGCGATGCGCTGCAGCTCGAGTGGGACACGGCCGCGGTGGAGAAAGTCAGCTCCGGCAAGCAGCTGGCGGACTACGTCGCCCTGGCCAAGGCCGGCGGCGGCGCGGTGGCGCGCCAGGCCGACGTCTCGCAACTGGCGGATAGCGCCCAGCGCATCTCGGCCATCTACGAATTCCCCTACCTGGCGCACGCGCCGATGGAGCCGCTCAACTGCGTGGTCGAGCTGAAAGGCGAGGCCTGCACCATCTGGGCCGGCACCCAGTTCCAGACCGTGGACCAGCAGGTCGCCGCCAAGATCCTGGGCCTGAAGCCCGAGCAGGTGACGATCAACACCATGATGGCGGGCGGCGGCTTTGGCCGGCGCGCGGTGCCGACCTCGGAATGGATCGCCGATGCCGTGCGCGTGGCCAGGGAGTGGCGCGCCAAGGGCCATGCGGAACCGCTCAAGCTGGTGTGGAGCCGCGAGGACGACATCAAGGGCGGCTACTACCGCCCGGCCTATGTGCACCGCGCCGAGATCGGCCTGGACGCCAAGGGCGGGATCCTGGCCTGGGACCACAAGATCGTCGGGCAGTCGATCCTGACCGGCACCCTGTTCGAGCCGATGATGGTCAAGAACGGCGTCGATGGCACCACGGTCGAAGGCATGGGGTCGCCTTATGAGGTGCCGCTGCACCTCACGGTACATCAGGTGAAGGCGAATGTGCCGGTGCTGTGGTGGCGCTCGGTCGGATCGACCCACACCGCCTTCGTGATGGAAACCCTGATCGACGAAGCCGCCCACCTGGCGAAGATGGACCCGGTAGCTTACCGCAAGAAGCTGATGGGAGCGAAGCATGTGCGCCACCTGGCCGCGCTCGACCTGGCGGTGGCCAAGTCGGGCTATGGCAAGAAGGCCCTGCCGAAGGGGCGGGCCTGGGGCGTGGCGGTGCACGAGTCCTTCAACACCGTGGTCGCCTACGTGGTCGAGGCCTCGATCGCGAATGGCGCGCCCAAGCTGCACAAGGTGACCGCCGGCGTGCACTGCAACCAGCCCGTGAATCCGCTGTCGATCGCCGCCCAGGTGGAAGGTGCGGCCCTGATGGGCCTGGGCATGACCCTGCCCAACGCGGCGATCACGCTCAAGGACGGCGTGGTCGAGCAGCAGAACTTCGGCGACTACGCGGTGGCGCGTCACAGCGACATGCCGCGGGTGGACGTGCACATCGTGCCCTCGAACGATCCGCCCACCGGGCTGGGCGAGCCGGGCCTTCCGCCGCTGGCGCCGGCCCTGGCCAACGCCGTGTTCCGCCTGACGGGTAAGCGCCTGCGCAAGCTGCCGTTCGACCTGGCCTCGGCCTGAGATGACGCGCCTGGCCGCGCATTCGGTCGGTATTCTCCTTGCCGCCGGCCGCGGGCGCCGCTTCGATCCCAGCGGCGCCCGCAACAAGCTGCTGCAGCGGCTTCCCGGCGGCGAGCCCGTGGTGGCCGCCAGCGCGCGCCATCTTCTTTCCGTGTTTCCCCGCGTGGTGGCCGTGGTGCCGCCGGGCGATGGCGGCGTGGCCGCCATCCTCCAGCAACTGGGCTGCGAAGTCACGACCTGCCATGACGCCGACAGCGGCATGGGACTGTCGCTGGTCCACGCCGTCCGTCACTCCTTGCCGGCAGACGGCTGGCTGGTGGCGCTGGGCGACATGCCCTTTGTACGGGAAGCGACCCTGCAGGCCCTGCGCCGCGCGCTGGAGGAGGGCGCCCAGATCGCGGCGCCCGTGTTCGAGGGCCGGCGCGGCAATCCGGTGGCCTTCGGCGCCATGCACCGCGATGCCTTACTGGCGATGAGCGGCGACCAGGGCGCACGCCGCCTGCTGGCCTCCCACCCCGTGACCGAGGTGGCGGTGGACGATCCGGGCATCCTGCGCGACGTCGACAGCCCGGCCGACCTGGCGTCCTGACTGTTTTGCTGCCTGCGCAAGAATCCGATTACACTACGGGAAATCCGGCGCGAGACCCATTCTCCATATGAAAAAACCATCCCAGAAAAAGCAGCCCGCAATCCAGTACACCATCGTCCCCAAGGACCTGGCCGGCCACCTGTTCAATGTGAGCCTCACGGTTGCGGCGCCCGATCCCGAAGGACAGGTGTTCGCGCTGCCTGCCTGGATTCCCGGCAGCTACATGATCCGCGAGTTCGCCCGCAACATCGTGCGCATCCGCGCCGAAGCCGGCGGCGCCGCGGTGGCGCTGACCAAGCTGGACAAGCATTCCTGGCGCGCGGCTCCCTGCGCAGGCCCCTTGAGCCTGCACTACGAGGTGTATGCCTGGGACCTGTCGGTGCGCGCCGCCCACCTTGACCAGACCCACGGCTTCTTCAATGGCACCAGCGTCTTCCTGCGCGTGCTGGGACAGGAAGAGACCCCGCACCTGGTCGACATCCAGCGCCCGGCCGACCCGGCGGCGCGGACCTGGCGCGTGGCCACCGCGATGGCGGAACTGGGCGCCAGGCGCTACGGCTTCGGCACCTACGCCGCAAGCAACTACGACGAGCTGATCGACCATCCGGTCGAGATGGGCGACTTCGAACTGGCCACCTTCAAGGCCCACGGCATCCCGCACGACATCGTCGTCACCGGCCGCGTGCCCAACCTCGACATGGCGCGCCTGCAGGCCGACCTGAAGGCCATCTGCGAAACCCAGATCGCCTTCTTCGAGCCGAAGTCGAAACAGGCGCCGATGGAGCGCTACGTCTTCATGACCATGGCGGTGGGCGACGGCTACGGCGGCCTGGAACACCGCGCCTCGACCGCCCTGATCTGCGCGCGCGCCGACCTGCCCAGCACCGCCACGCCCAAGAGCGCCGAGCCGGGCGAGGGCTATCTGCGCTTCCTGGGCCTGTGCAGCCACGAGTACTTCCACACCTGGAACGTCAAGCGCATCAAGCCGGCCGTGTTCGCGCCCTACGACCTGCAAGTCGAGAACTACACCCCGCTCCTGTGGCTGTTCGAAGGCTTCACCAGCTACTACGACGACCTGATGCTGGTGCGCAGCGGGATCATCGGCGAGCCGACCTACTTCAAGCTGCTGGGCAAGACCATCGGCGGCGTCCTGCGCGGCAGCGGCCGCACCAAGCAGAGCGTGGCCGAATCGAGCTTCGACGCCTGGAGCAAGTACTACCGCCAGGACGAGAACTCGGCCAACGCCATCATCAGCTACTACACCAAGGGCTCGCTGATCGCGCTCGCCTTCGACCTGACCATCCGCGCCAAGACCAATGGCGCCAGGTCGCTGGACGACGTGATGCTGGCGCTGTGGGAACGCTACGGCCGCGACTTCTACCCGTCCGTCGGCCGCGGCGTGACCGAAGCCGAGCTGGAAGTCCTGTTCGACGAAGTGAGCGGGCTGAAACTGAAGAGCATGTTCGAGCGCTACGTGCGCGGGACCGAAGACCTGCCGCTGGCCAAGCTGTATGCGCCGCTGGGCGTCAAGGTGACGGACGAGCGCAAGAACGGCAAGCCTTCGCTGGACGCCGGCATCGGCCGCGACCCGCTGGGCGCCAAGCTGACCCAGGTGCACGAGGGCGGGGCGGCGCACCAGGCCGGCCTGTCGGCGCACGACGTCGTGATCGCCATCGACGGCCTGCGCGTGAGCGGCAACCCGCCCAACATCGACACGCTGCTGGGCCGCTACCGCGTGGGCGACAAGGTGACCGTGCACGCCTTCCGCCGCGACGAGCTGATGGCCTTCGAGGTGACCCTGCATGGCGACCGCGTGCCGGGCATCACCTTGTCGCAGGCGGTGGCCGGCAAGAAGTCGGTCGCCATCAGGCGGCCCAGCGCGGTGTGATCGCGGTGCGTTGAACGCATCGGCGACATAGCCGCCAACCCTACGTAGGGTCGGCGGGGTCATTCAGGCCAGTGGCCTGAATGACAGACGCCGGCGCGTCCAACCGCCATATGCAAGGCGTCACGGCATGCTATCGTAGGTGAATCTTTTCACCCACGATAAGAGGCCCATGTTGAACCGCCCACTCACCCGCATCGCCGCCGCCACCGTCCTCGCGTTCTCCCTCTTCCCCGCCCAGGCCCAGCAGGCCGCGCCGCTCAAGGGCGAGGTCGCCACCCGTGTCAACGCCATGTACCCCTGGCTCGACAAGGTCTATAAGGACCTGCACGCCCACCCCGAAATCGCCTTCCAGGAAATGCGCACCGCCGGCAAGCTGGCCGCCGAGATGCGCAAGCTCGGCTTCGAGGTGACCGAGAAGGTCGGCAAGACCGGCGTCGTCGCGGTGCTGAAGAACGGCGCCGGCCCGACGGTCCTGGTGCGCACCGACATGGACGGCCTGCCGATGGAAGAAAAGACCGGCTTGCCCTACGCCAGCCGCGCCAAGGCGATGAGCGATGGGCGCGAAAGCTTCGTCGCCCACAGCTGCGGCCACGACATCCACATGGCGAGCTGGCTGGGCGCCGCGCGCACCCTGGTGGAACTCAAATCGCAATGGAAGGGCACCCTGGTCTTCATCGGCCAGCCGGCCGAGGAAATCGTTGCCGGCGCCAAGGCCATGCTGGACGACGGCCTGTTCAAGCGCTTCCCCAAGCCGGACTATGCCTTCGCCCTGCATTCCTGGCCGCTGGCCCACGGCACCGTCGGCTTCAACGACGGCCCGGTGTCGTCCAACTCGGATGCGCTCGAGATCGTGTTCAAGGGCCGCGGCGGCCACGGCTCGGCGCCGGACAAGACCATCGACCCGATCGCCATCGCCGCGCGCTTCGTGGTCGATGTGCAGACCGTGATCAGCCGCGAGAAGGATCCCAAGGAATTTGGCGTCGTCACCATCGGCGCGATCCAGGGCGGCACGGTGGGCAACATCATCCCCGACAGCGTGCAGGTGCGCGGCACCATCCGCTCCTACAGCCCGCAGGTGCGCGCCAAGCTGGTGGAAGGCGTGCGCCGTGTCGCCAACGCCTCCGCCGCCATGGCCGGCGCACCGGCGCCCGAGATGAACGTGGGCGGTGGCGGCGCGGCCATCGTCAACAGCGCGGAGCTGGTCAGCAAGACCGAGGCCGTGTTCAAGGACGCCTTCGGCGCCGCCAATGCCCAGCGCATGCCGGCGATGACGGCCAGCGAGGACTTCTCGATGTTCGTGAACGAAGGCGTTCCCGGCATGTTCTTCTTCACCGGCGTCTACGATCCGAAAGTGGTGGCGGAAGCGGAGCGTCCGGGCGGCAAGCCGATCGCCTTCAACCACTCGCCGTTCTACGCGCCGGTGCCGGAGCCGTCGATCAAGACTGCTGCGCAGGCCATGAGCCTGGCCGTACTGAACATGCTGGCGAAATAGCGCGGATTGTGACAACATGGATTGTCATAATTAACAAAATGTCATCCAGTAGCAACACATTTTTACCCAGGATAAATATGTATTGCTGCTAATTAGTTACCTCTTTATAAGTGTCTTTCCAATAACTATTCCGGCGACAGCCGGTCCATTCGGGGAAAGACATGTCCAAGCTAATTATCCGCACCATCATTTCGCTCGCCGTCATCGCGGCGGCCGGCAACCTGACCGGCTGCGCGTCGATCGTCAGCGGCACCAGCCAGGTCGTGTCGGTCGAGACGATGCAGCCGACCGGCAGGGTCGATGGCGCGTCGTGCAAGCTGGAGAATGAAAAGGGCGTCTATTTCGTGACCACGCCGGGCACGGTCACCATTCGCCGCGCCTACGGCGACATGAACGTGAAATGCGAGAAAGCGGGCATGGAGGCCGGCCTGGCCACCATCAAGTCCTCGACCAAGGGCATGGCCTTCGGGAACATCGTGTTCGGCGGCGTGATTGGCGCAGGCGTCGACGTGGCATCGGGCGCAGCCTATGACTACCCGAACCTGTTCCAGATCATAATGGGGCAGAGCAGCACCATTGGTCCGGCAGCGGCGCCGGCGACGGCGCAGGCGACACAGCCGGCGGCGCAGCCAGTGGCCGCGGGCGGATCGCACTGATCGTCTGCTGGGCCGCGCGCCCGGCAAGCGCATGGACAAGGGCACGCGGGGGCGTGCCCTTGTCGTTTTCGGGCGGGTCTCGGACGAATCTCAGGCGGCTTTCTTGCAGTCGGCGCAGCGGCCGTAGAGGGTCAGTTCGTGCCGCTCGACGCTGAAGCCCTTTGGCGCCATGTGCTCGATGTCGCCCGGGCAGGCGTGCACGTCGAACACGCGCTGGCACTGCGTGCACTGGAAATGATGGTGGTGGTGGTCGGCCGCCGTCGTCGATTCGTAGCGCGCGCCTTCGCCCGGCAGGGTCACCACCTTCAGCGCGCCTTCGTCCACCAGCGATTTCAGGTTGCGGTACACGGTCGCCATTCCAAGCTGGCTCACGTCGCGGCTGGCCTCGGCCAGGATCTCCTGCGGAGACAGCGGGCGGCGCGCATGCTCGATCGCATGCAGGATGGCGGATTTTTGGCGTGTATTACGTTGCATGAGGCGAAGAATACCTGAACGGGAGCACGCGGACCAGTGTGGGGCTTGAGCTCTTAATGATAATGCCTTATCATTAGCCACTAATGATAATCGCTTATCATTAGACGCCGCGAGCAAGCACGCATCCATGCCCCGCGCCGGCCATTGTCTTCAATACAAGGAATTGTCTCATGCCTCTCCTCACCTGCAAGCACACCCCGCTCACCCTGGCCCTGATGCTGGCCTTCGGCACGCCCCTGGCGGCCCATGCCCAATCGGCCCAGAGCCGCCTGCAGGCCAAGGATCCGGACAGCGTGCCGACCGTGGTCGTGTCCGCCAGCGCGCTCGGCGTGGTGGGAGACGACATGATCACTCCGGTGAATTCCCTCGGCGGCAGCGAGCTGGTGCGCGCCCGCGAATCGACCCTGGGCGAGACCCTCGCCAACCAGCCGGGCATCACCTCCAGCCACTTCGGCGCCGGCGCCAGCCGCCCGGTGATCCGCGGCATGGACGGCCCACGCGTGAAGATCCTGTCGGACGGCGCGGAAGTGCAGGACGCCTCCACCATCAGCCCCGACCACGCCATTGCGTTTGAACCCGTGCTGGCCGAGCGCATCGAAGTGCTGCGCGGGCCGTCGGCCCTGGCCTACGGCGGCGGCGCGGTGGGCGGCGTGGTGAACATCCTCGACCGCAAGATCCCGACCGCGATGCCGTCCAAGCCCGTCGAGGGCAGCATGGAGCTGCGCGGGAACTCGGCCGCGCACGAGCGCACCGGCGCCTTCGAGGTGACCAGCGGCGCCGGCAACATCGCCGTGCACGCCGAGGGTGTCAAGCGCGACGCCGACCCCTACCGCGTGGGCAGCGACTGGGCGGAAGGGCAGCGCGTCGGCGGCAGCTTCAAGAATACCGAGAGCGGCACCGTCGGCCTGTCCTGGATCGGCGAACGCGGCTTCATCGGCGCCGCCTATACCAAGGAGCGCACCGAGTACGGCATTCCCGGTCACGGCCATGAATTCGAGAGCTGCCATCCGCACGGCGACCACCTGCATTGCGGCGGCCACGACGATCACGAAGGCGAAGAGGGCGAAGAGGGCGAGGACCACGAGCACGAACACGGCGCGGAGGACGTCCCGGTCGTGCGCATGAACAGCGACCGCTGGGACATCCGCGGCGAATACCGCAATCCGGTGGCAGGTATCGACAAGATCCGCCTGCGCGCCTCGCTCACCGATTACCAGCACGACGAGCTGGAAGACGGCGAAGTAGCCACCTCGTTCAAGAACAAGGGCCGCGACCTGCGCGTCGAAGCCGTGCACGCGCCCCTGGGCGGCTGGCGCGGCGTGCTCGGCGCGCAGACGACCAAGCGCGACTTCAGCGCGCTGGGCGATGAAGCCTATGTGCCGTCCAGCGTCACCAAGAAACATGCGGTGTTCGTGACCGAGGAATACAAGCTGGACGCCTGGCGCTTCGAGGCCGCCGCGCGCCACGAATGGCAGGACATCGACGTCGCCGGCGCACTGCGCGACAACGAAGCCAAGGGGACATCGGTCTCGGTCGGCGCGGTGTGGAAGCTGGCGCCGGACTATTCGCTGCGCAGCTCGCTGTCGCGCAGCCACCGCCTGCCCACCGCCGAGGAGCTGTACGCGGACGGCGTGCACCTGGCGACCAGCACCTACGAGCTCGGCAACCAGGACCTGAAGAAGGAAACCTCGAACAACGTCGACCTCACCCTGCGCAAGTTCAGCGGCACCACCACCTTCTCGGTGAGCGCTTTCCGCAACCGCGTCAACGACTACATCTACGCCCACACCCTGGACGACGTCGAGGGCTTCCAGCTGATCGAGTACGGCCAGCGCGACGCCACCTTCACCGGCCTGGAAGGGGAGCTGCGCCACAAGTTCTCGCCGCTGCTGAGCGCGACCGTGTTCGGCGATTATGTGCGCGCCAAATTCGCGGATGGCGCCGGCAACCTGCCGCGCATCCCGGCCCACCGCGTGGGCGTGAAGCTGGACGGCGAGTGGAAGCACTGGCATGGCCTGGTCGAGTTCTACCGCGTCGGCAAGCAGGACAAGGTGGCCGACTTCGAAAGCGCGACGCCGGGCTACAACATGCTCAACCTGGGCACGCACTACACCACCCGCATCGGCGGCATCCCGGCCCAGTTCTATGCCCGCATCAACAACGTGACCGACGAGCTGGCGCTGAGCCACACCTCCTTCATCAAGGAAGTGGCGCCGCTCACCGGCCGCAACCTGACCGCCGGCCTGCGCCTGATCTTCTGATCAGCGCGCGCCATTCGACAACCGGGAGAGGGACATGAAAAGCTTGATCAGGTTCGGCGACTACGCGGGCATGACGGCGTCCGCCCTCTGCCTGGCGCATTGCCTGGCCATGCCGCTGCTGATGGCAGCCTTCCCCATGCTGGGGCTGGCGCACGAGCACGACAGCTTCCACAACAGCCTGCTGGCCGCGATCAGCGTGCCGGTGCTGCTGTCGCTGCTGCCCGGCTACCTGCGCCACCGCGACGGCGTGGTGCTGGCGCTGGGCGCGCTTGGCCTGGGCAGCTTCCTTGCCGCCATCTTCGTTCTGAGCCCAATGTACGGCGAAGCGGCGGAAGCCGCCGGCGCAGTCCTCAGCGGCGTGCTGCTGCTGATCGCCCATATCCGCAACCGGCGCTTCTGCGCCCATTGCACTGCATAAACCCTCGCCTGCTTCTTATTCGAACAGGCGCTGCAGTTCGGCGCCCGGATTCTCGGCGCGCATGAAGGCTTCGCCCACCAGGAAAGCGTGCACCTTCGCGGCGCGCATGCGCGCCACGTCGGCCTGGCCCAGGATGCCCGATTCGGTCACGACCAGGCGGTCCTGCGGAATGCGGTCGAGCAGGCCGAGAGTGGTGTCGAGCGTGACCTCGAAGCTGCGCAGGTTGCGGTTGTTGATGCCCACCAGCGGCGTGCGCAGCTTGAGCGCGGCGTCGAGTTCCTCGCCGTCGTGCACTTCCACCAGCACGTCCATGCCCAGTTCCAGCGCGCAGGCTTCGAGTTCGGCCATCAGGCCGTGGTCGAGGGCCGAGACGATCAGCAGGATGGCGTCGGCGCCCATGGCGCGCGCTTCGTACACCTGGTAGAGGTCGACCATGAAGTCCTTGCGCAGTACCGGCAGCGAACACGCGGCGCGCGCCTGGCGCAGGTAGTCGGGCGCGCCCTGGAAAAACTGCTCGTCCGTCAGCACCGACAGGCAGGCCGCGCCGTGTTCGGCGTAGCTCTGCGCGATCGCGGCCGGCTGGAAGTCCGGGCGCAGTACGCCTTTCGAGGGCGAGGCTTTCTTGACCTCGGCGATCACGCCGGCCCCGCCGGCGCCGATCTTCGCGCGCAGGCTGCGCTCGAAACCGCGCAGGGCGCGGCGCGCTTCGAGGTCGCTTTCGACCTCGCGGCGCAGGCTGAAGAGGTCGCGCTGCTTCTTGGCGGCGGCCACTTCGTCGGCCTTGACGGCCAGGATCTTGTTCAGGATGTCGGACATGAAAAAACCTTTAGTGTTGCTTCGACAGCGCCAGCTTGACGCCGAGCCAGATGAACAGGCCGCCGGTGGCGCGGTTCAGCCACAGGGTGACGGCGGCGGGCGGCTTGAGGCGGGCGCTGGCCTGGGCGGTGAACAGGGCCAGGGCGTGGCACCACAGCATGCCGTTGATGTTGAAGATGCAGCCCAGGACGATGAAGGCGATCGCCTTGCTCGGCGCATCGGCACTGATGAACTGGGGCACGAAGGCCAGGAAGAACAGCGCCACCTTCGGATTCAGCACATTGGTCAGGAAGCCTTGCGCGAAGATCGTGCGGAAGGGCAGGGCGGGCAGGACGGGGGCTGCCGCGGCAGTCTGCTCGGGTTTGCTGCGCAGCAGGCCGATCGCCATGTAGAGGATGTAGGCCGCGCCAAGCAGCTTGACCACGGTGAAGGCGGTCGCCGAAGTGGCGAGCACGGCCGACAGGCCGAGCGCCGCCGCGAGGATGTGCACGAAGGTGCCGGCGCCGATGCCCAGTGCGGCCGCCGAGCCGGCCTTCCAGCCCTGGCTGGCGCTGCGCGTCATGATCAGGAGCGAATCCGGCCCCGGCATGATGTTGAGCATCAGGCCGGCAACGATGAAGACGCCCAGGTCCTGGATGCCGAACATCAGGCCACCCCGGCGAGCTGGCGCGTCACGCTCACGAACTGCTCGAGCTTGGCCAGGGCCGCGCCGGAAGCGATCGCCTGGCGCGCCCTGGCCAGGCCTTCCTCGATGGACGGCGCGACGCCCGCCGCGTACAGCGCGGTGCCGGCGTTCAGGGCCACGATGTCGGTCGCCGGGCCGGGCTCGCCGCGCAGGGCTTCGAGCACGCGCGCCTTCGATTCGATCTTGTCGGCCACCTTCAGGTTGCGGCTGGAGATCATCTGCATGCCGTAGTCTTCCGGATGGATTTCGTATTCGCGGATCTCGCCGTCGACCAGTTCGCCGACCAGGGTGCCGGCGCCGAGCGAGACCTCGTCCATGTTGTCGCGGCCCCAGACCACCATCGCATGCTGGGCGCCGAGGCGCTGCAGCACGCGCACCTGGATGCCGACCAGGTCGGGGTGGAACACGCCCATCAGGATATTGGGGGCGCCGGCCGGGTTGGTCAGCGGGCCCAGGATGTTGAAGATGGTGCGCACGCCCATCTCGCGCCGCACCGGTGCGGCGAATTTCATGGCGGCGTGGTGGTTGGGCGCGAACATGAAGCCGATGCCGGTCTGGGCGATCGACTGGGCGATCTGTTCGGGTTTCAGGTCGATGTGGGCGCCCAGCGCCTCGATCACGTCGGCGCTGCCCGAGGACGAGGACACGCTGCGTCCGCCGTGCTTGGCGATGCGCGCGCCGGCGGCGGCGGCCACGAACATCGAGGCGCTCGAGATGTTGAAGGTATTCGCGCCGTCGCCGCCCGTGCCGACGATGTCGAGCAGGTTGGTGGTGTCGGCCATCGGCACCTTGGTGGAGAATTCGCGCATCACCTGAGCGGCGGCGGTGATCTCGCCGATGGTTTCCTTCTTCACGCGCAGGCCCATGGTCAGGGCTGCGATCATGGTGTGGGACATCTCGCCGGACATGATCTGGCGGAACAGGTGCAGCATCTCGTCGTGGAAGATCTCGCGGTGTTCGATGCAGCGCAGCAGGGCTTCTTGAGGGGTGATCGGCATGGCGGGTCCAGTATGCTAAAAGTGAACGTCTGCTTCTAAGAGGGAGCGTTAGCTTTACCTGTCGTTGCCTCCACTGGAGGCAACGACTCCCCGCGCAGGCGGGGATCCAAGTTTGCATGCGCAGCGACTACGCTTGAGGTAAGTGGTGCGCGACGAACTTGGGTTCCCGCCTTCGCGGGAATGACGGTCTTACGTGTACAGGCAGTGCGGGCGCGCTTCGGCGCAAGCACTTAACGCGTCAGGAAATTCTTGAGCAGCGTATGCCCATGCTCCGACAGGATCGACTCGGGATGGAACTGCACCCCCTCGATGTCGTACTCCTTGTGCCGCACGCCCATGATCTCGCCGTCGTCGGTCCACGCCGTCACTTCCAGGCAGTCCGGCAGCGAGGACCGTTCGATGGCGAGCGAGTGATAGCGGATCACGGTGAAGGGCGTCGGCAGATCCTTGAACACCCCTTCGCCCGTATGCGCGATGAGCGAGGTCTTGCCGTGCATGACCTGCTTGGCGCGGATGACCTTGCCGCCGAAGGCCTCGCCGATCGCCTGGTGTCCCAGGCACACGCCCAGGATCGGCAGCTTGCCCTTGAACTCGCGCAGGATGTCCAGCGACAGGCCGGCATCCTTGGGCGCCTTCGGCCCCGGCGAGATACAGATGCGCTCGGGGCGCATGGCCTCGATCTGCTCGAGCGTGATCTCGTCGTTGCGCACGGTGACCACCTCTTCGCCGAGTTCGCCGAAATACTGGACGATGTTGTAGGTGAAGGAATCGTAGTTGTCGATCATGAGCAGCATGTCAGAACTCCCCATCCAGGCCGTCTTGCACCTGTTCGGCCGCGCGCAGCACGGCGCGCGCCTTGTTCTCGGTTTCCTGCCATTCCATCTCGGGAATGGAGTCGGCCACGATGCCGGCCGCGGCCTGCACGTAGAGGTTGCCGTCCTTGATCACGCCGGTGCGGATCGCGATCGCGACGTCCATCTCGCCCCCGAAAGAAAGGTAGCCGCAGGCGCCGCCATAGATGCCGCGCTTGACCGGCTCCAGCTCGTCGATCACTTCCATGGCGCGCACTTTCGGCGCGCCGGTCAGGGTGCCGGCCGGGAAGGTCGCGCGCAGCACGTCGAGGTTGGACATGCCGTCCTTGAGCACGCCTTCCACGTTCGAGACGATGTGCTGCACGTGCGAGTACTTCTCGATCACCATGCGGTCGGTGACCTTGACGCTGCCGGTCTGCGCGATGCGGCCGATGTCGTTGCGCGCCAGGTCGATCAGCATCACGTGCTCGGCGACTTCCTTCGGGTCGGACAGCAGCTCGTCGGCCAGCTCGGCGTCGCGCTCCGGCGTCGAGCCGCGCGGGCGGGTGCCGGCGATCGGGCGCAGGGTGACTTTCTTGCCGCCCTCCGCCAGGGCTTCGTTGCGCACCAGGATCTCCGGCGAGGCGCCGACGATCTGCATGTCGCCGAAGTTGTAGTAGTACATATAGGGCGAGGGATTCAGCGAACGCAGCGAGCGGTACAGCGACAACGGCGAATCCACGTAGGGCTTGCGGATGCGCTGGCCGATCTGCACCTGCATCAGGTCGCCCGCCATCACGTACTCATGGGCCTTGGCCACCGCCTTCAGGTAGGCTTCCTTGCCGAAGTCGCGCACGGCTTCGGTGCGCACCGAGCTGGAGGTCACCGGCGCGTCCACGCTCCGGCGCAGCATCATGCGCAGGTCCTTCAGGCGCTGGCGCGCCTTGGCGTAGGCTTCCGGCTGGGCAGGATCGGCATAGACGATCAGGTAGAGCTTGCCCGACAGGTTGTCGATCACCGCCAGTTCCTCGGTGAGCATCAGCTGGATGTCGGGCAGGCCGAGTTCATCCGGCGGGCAGCTGTGCGCCAGCTTGCGCTCGATGTGGCGCACGGTGTCGTAGCCGAAGTAGCCGGCCAGGCCGCCGCAGAAGCGCGGCAGGCCGGGGCGCAGCGCGACCTTGAAGCGGCTTTGGTACTGTTCGATGAAGTCGAGCGGGTTGCCGTCGAAGGTCTCGGTCACTTCGCCGTGCTTGACGACCTCGGTCAGGTTGCCGCTGGTGCGCACCAGGGTGTGGGCCGGCAGGCCGATGAAGGAGAAGCGCCCGAAGCGCTCGCCGCCGACGACCGACTCCAGCAGGAAGGTGTTCTTGCCGTTCTTCTGGGACTGGGCCAGCTTGAGGTACAGCGTGAGCGGGGTCTCGAGATCGGCGAAGGCTTCGGCGATGAGCGGAATGCGGTTGTAGCCCTGGTTGGCCAGCGATTTGAATTCGAGTTCGGTCATGTTCTTCTCCAGGCCGCCCGTGAGGGAAGAGGGCGGTGGTGCACTTCAAAAAACCTGCCGGGGTTGAGCGCGAACGCGAGCACCGGCAGCAATCGATACGGCTTAGTTAGCCCAGGATTGCCAGCGTCGCCACAGCCAGGCCTCAAGGGCGCCGGTCTGGTTGACAGTGTGTTTTTTGGTGAAAAACATGGTTAGATAAGTTAGGTGGCAGTGCGGTTGTGTGCACGAATCAAGGCTGCCGCATCTAGCAGCGAACTCACTATACCATCAGAATTAATTTCTTGTACAGGCCGTCCGTGGTTATAACCATATGGCACGGTGAGCACATAACAGCCCGCGGCGCGCGCGCTTTCCGCGTCGTTGGACGAGTCGCCGATCGCCACCACCCTGGATGGCGGCAGGTCGAGCGCGGCGCAGGCGCCCAGCATCGGCATGGGGTCGGGCTTCTTCCTCGCGAACGAGTCGCCGCCGAAGACCCGCTCGAAATAAGGCGCGAGGCCTTTCTGGTCGAGCAGCGGCAGCGTGAAGGCGAGCGGCTTGTTGGTGACGCAGACCAGGCGCAGGCCATCGTCGCGCATCGCCTGCAGGCCTTCGATCACGCCGTCGAACAGGGTGCTGCGGTCGCCGTTGATGGCGAGGTAGTGGCGCTGGTAGGCGGCCATCGCATCAGCATGGATGGCGTCCACGCGCTCCGCATCCCAGTCGAGCAGCAGGGCGTCGCGCACCAGCTTTTCGGAGCCCTTGCCGACCATGGGCTTGATGACGGCCTGGGTGATGGGACCCAGGCCAAGCTCGGCGCGCATGCCGTTCAGGGCCGCTTCGAAGTCGGGCACCGTGTCGAGCATGGTGCCGTCGAGGTCGATGATGGCGGCCCGGATTGCCATTGCGCCGCTACGCATCAGCTGCCCACTTTGGCCAGTTCGACGCGCATGGCGTCGATCACGGCCTTGTAGTCCGGCTTGCCGAAGATGGCCGAGCCGGCCACGAAGGTGTCGGCGCCCGCCGCCGCTGCTTCGGCGATGTTCTCGGCCTTGATGCCGCCGTCGACCTGCAGCATGATGTCGCGGCCCGATTCGTCGATCATGCGGCGCGCCATGGCGATCTTCTTCAGCGCCTGGGGGATGAAGGATTGGCCGCCGAAGCCCGGGTTGACCGACATGATCAGGATCATGTCGATCTTGTCCATGACGTGCTCCAGGTAGTGCAGCGGGGTATGCGGGTTGAACACCAGGCCGGCCTTGCAGCCGTGGTCGCGGATCAGCTGCAGGGTGCGGTCGATGTGTTCCGAGGCTTCCGGGTGGAAGGTAATGATGTTGGCGCCGGCCTTGGCGAAGTCCGGGATGATGCGGTCGACCGGCTTGACCATCAGGTGCACGTCGATCGGCACCTGCACGTGCGGGCGGATCGCCTGGCAGACCAGCGGGCCGATGGTCAGGTTCGGGACGTAGTGGTTGTCCATCACGTCGAAATGGATCATGTCGGCGCCGGCGGCGACGACATTGCGCACTTCCTCGCCCAGGCGGGCGAAATCGGCGGACAGGATGCTGGGAGCGATGCGGTAGGTGGTCATGATGACAATGCGCTAAAGGGAATCCGCTATTTTACGCTGCACCATGGCAAGGTGCAGCGCCCAGGCGACCGGAATCGGCGCCAGGCGGTATGATTGTCGTTTGCGCCACACAGCGCTGCTCGGCGGGCCGCGCCCGCCGGGCAGGCCAACACCCTGCAAGGAAAAACCATGCCTGTCTACGATTTCGCCGTCACCGTCAAAACGCAATACCTGGAAGACCAGTCCAACCCGGACAAGGACCATTTCGTCTTCGCGTATACGATCACGATCAAGAACACGGGCGACATCGCCGCGCAGCTGATCTCACGTCATTGGGTGATCACCGATGCCAACAACAGGATCCAGGAAGTACGGGGACTCGGCGTGGTCGGCCACCAGCCGCTGCTGCAGCCGGGCGAACAGTTCGAATACTCGAGCGGGACCCAGATCGCCACGCCGCAGGGCTCGATGGGCGGCGAATACTTCTGCGTTGCCGAGGACGGCCACCGTTTCGAGGTCGCGATTCCGGAATTCCTGCTGTCGCTGCCGCGCACCCTGCATTGATCAGCGCTCGCTCTTATCGTCGTCGTGGTTTGTATCCTTCCGGCCGGCGAACATCGTCCACCAGACGATAAATACGAGCAGGAACAGCGCCACGCCGGCTTCCACCATCAAGATCCACATATCGGTCCTTATGCTTACGACACGCCGCAGTGTACCCGCTTCGCTCGCTCTCGTCGCCTTCCTGGGCGCCTGTTCGAGCACGCCGCAGCCGCCGGCCCCGCCCCAGCCCTCCACGCCGCCGCCGGGCCAGCCGGACATCCGGATGCCGCCGCCGGTGGGGCCCGTCGGAGTGCCTCCGGCCCAGCCGCCGGTGCAGCCACCCGCGCCACCCGCGCCACCGCCGCCAGCGCCGCCCCTGACCCCGGTCGACTTCGGCGCACTGCCCGGCTGGCAGCAGGACGACCTGCGCCAGGCCTGGCCGGCCTTCCTGCAGTCCTGCCGCGTGCTGGCGTCACGCGCCGGCTGGGGCGCTTCTTGCGCCGCCGCGCGCACGGTCGACGCCCAGGACGACGCCGCCATCCGCGCCTATTTCGAGGCCAACTTCGTGCCGAATATGGTGCGCAACCCGGACGGTACCGACACCGGCATGATTACCGGCTACTACGAGGCCATGCTCTACGGCGCCCGCAAGCGCGGCGGCGACTACCAGACCCCGCTCTACCGCGTGCCGGACGACCTGCTCACGATCGACCTGGGCAGCGTCTATCCCGACCTGAAGGGGCGGCGCCTGCGCGGCCGCCTGCAGGGCAAGACCGTGGTCCCCTACAGCAGCCGCGCCGAGATCGCGCGCGCGCCGCTGGCGGGCAAGGAACTGCTGTGGGTGAGCGATCCGGTCGAGGCCTTCTTCCTGGAAGTGCAGGGCTCGGGCCGCGTCCAGCTGGACAGCGGCGAGACCGTGCGCGTGGCCTACGGCGACCAGAACGGCCACCCCTACAAAGCCATCGGCCGCTGGTTCGTGGAGCAGGGCATCATGACGGCCGAGCAGGTATCGGCGCAGTCGATCCGCGCCTGGCTGGCCGCCAATCCGGAGCGCCGCCAGGAGCTGTTCAACGTCAATCCCAGCTATATCTTCTTCCGCGAAGAGAAAGTGACCGACCCGAACGTCGGCCCGCGCGGCTCGCTCAACGTGCCGCTCACGCCGGGACGCTCGGTCGCCATCGACCGCACCATCCTGCCGCTGGGGGCGCCGATCTGGTTGTCGACCACCTTCCCGAAAGACGGGGCGACCCTGCAGCGCCTGGTAATGGGGCAGGACACGGGCGGCGCCATCCGCGGCGCGGTGCGCGCCGACTTCTTCTACGGCTTCGGGCCGGAGGCGGTGGAGAATGCGGGGCTGATGAAGCAGCCGGGCCAGCTCTGGGTGCTGCTGCCGAAAGCGGCGCCATGATCGGACCGTCGCGTCGGCGGCTTTGCTGCCGACGCGTTCAACCGGTGTCCGCCGGCCCGTCGGCGAGATAGCCGCCGCAGGCGATCGCCGCGTCGGCGGCCAAGCCGCCAACCCTACCGGGTGGCGGCCGGGGCCGAAACGTTGTCGCACCCCGGTTTTTTTGCGCGTGCCAAAACGGTAGGCAATATCTTCGTGATAACATTCTCATGTTGTTTTTACAAGAAGCAAGATCGCGAGGTTGTCCATGCAAAAAGAATTCTCCATTTACCTGGATGCGCTGCGCATTTTTGCTGCCTCGCTGGTCGTCCTGCTCCACACCGACCTGCGCTACCTGACACCGGGCCACCCGCTCAACACGATCGGCCACGAAGCCGTCGTGATCTTCTTCGTGCTGTCCGGCTTCGTGATCTCTTATATCACCAGCACGCGCGAACGTACCCCCATCGATTACTGGTCCAGCCGCATCGCGCGCTTCTACCCGCTGGTCATCCCCGCCATCCTGCTCACCCCGGTGCTGGACATGGTCGGGCAGCAGTACGGTCCCCAGTTCTACGCCGACGGCAAGACCACCGAAGGCGCGGCGCTGCTGCGCATGGGGATCAGCCTGTTCTTCATGAACCAGTCCTGGAACCAGTCGGTCATGCTGTTCTCGAACATCCCGTTCTGGTCGCTCTGCTACGAGATGTGGTACTACGTCCTGTTCGCGATCGCCTTCTTCTGCAGCGGACGCCGCCGCGTGCTCCTGCTGCTCGCCGCCTGCCTGCTGATCGGCCCCAAGATCCTGCTGCTGTTCCCGGTCTGGATGCTGGGTGTCTGGATTCATCGCGACAAGCGCCTCGAGCGGCTCGGCGAGCCGGTGTACTGGCTCCTGTTCATCGGCTCGGTGCTGGCCTTCATCTGGTTCTGCGACGCGCGCATGACCCAGGTCGGGAAGGGCATCAGCAAAGAGATGCTCGGTCCGAAGTACTTCGAATTGATCGCCCACTCGCGCTATTTCGTCACCGACTACCTGCTGGGGCTGATCGTCGCCGCCAACTTCATCGGTTTCCGCGGCATCGGTCATCGTTTCGCCCTGCCGCTCGGGATCCTCGAGAAGCCGATCCGCTGGGCGGCCAGCTTCACCTTCCCGCTTTACCTGCTGCACCAGCCGCTGGTGCAGTTCTACGGCGCGCTCATCAACGGCGACCCGACCGGCTACCTGTTCTTCTTCGAAGTGCTGGGCGCCACCGTCCTGACCGTGGTGGCGATCGGCACCCTGGCCGAACGCACCCGCTACCGGACGCGCAACTGGATCCGGGCGCGCCTGGAAGCACTGGCCGCCGCGTGGCAGGGCTTCCGCTCGCGCGGCGCCCCGGCCAGTCCTGCCTAAGTACTCGCCAATAAATAAATGTGTTTTTGGCTGCCTTAACCGGCGCGCTGCTGCGTTGGCTCATGCTTGCAGTGCTCGCACTGCGGCGCACTCGCCGCCTTGCATCGCCCCGGTTCTGTTTGCCAAAACTCACATTTATTTTTCGCCGAGTACTTAGGAGCCTGCTTTCGCGCAGGCTCCTAGTCCCTGACCTGGCGCAGGGTGGTGTAACTCACCATCCACGCCGTCAGCGCGATCGCGCCCGCCGCGATGCATCCCAGCGCCGTGCGCACGCTGTACAGGTCGGCCATGGCCCCGGCGGCGAGCGCGCCCAGCGGGGCGGTCGCCACCGTGAGGAAGCGCATGGTCGACACCATCCGCCCGAGGAATGCGTCCGGCGTCACGCGCTGGCGCAGGGCGATGTAGGGAATAAAGAACAGCATCGCGCCGGCGTCGAACAGGAACACCAGTCCGCCGTAGGCGGCGGCCGTCAGCACCGGAATGCCCAGCCAGTCGCGCGGCAGCAGCGGCAGCAGGGCGAAGGTGACCGCGGTCAGCGCGGCGCCCAGCACGATCACGCCACCGGTGCCGAAACGCGTCGTCAGCGGCTTGATGACCACGGTCGCCACCAGGATGCCGACCCCGCCCAGCATTTGCGCCACGCCCAGCACGCCCGGCGGCATGCCCAGCACGCGGGTCGCATACAAGACCTGGAGCGCGGTATAGCCATAAAAGAGCAGGTGCCAGACGCCGGAGGCCCAGGCCAGCTGGCGCAGCAGGTCGTGGCGCCAGACGAAACGCAATCCATCGATCATGTCGTGCAGCGGATGCCCGGCGGGCGCCGCCGGTTGCGGCTCCTTTGCACGGATGCGGCGCAGGTTCGCCACCGAGAAGAGGAAGGTGGCGGCTTCGCAGGCGATCGCCACCGGCGCGGTGAGCAGCTGGACCAGGATGCCCGCAATGCCGGGGCCGGCCAGCTTGGCGGCCGATTCGGTCGCGGTCAGGCGGGTCTGGGCATCGATCAGGCGCTCGCGGCCGACCAGGAAGGTGGTGAAGATCTGTTCCGCGCTCCCGCCCACTACCAGGCCCATGCCCATCACGAAACCGACCACGTATAGCCAGTAGATAGTCAGCCAGCCCAGCCACCAGGCGCAGGGTACCGAGGCAAGCACCAGCCCTTGCGTGAATTGCGTCAGGCGCAGGATGGGCAGGCGGCGGCAGCGTTCCAGCAGTACGCCCACCGGCAGGCCGAAGATGGCGAAGGGCAGGGACTGCAGGGCGGCGAGCACACCCATCTGGGCCGGTGTGGCGTGCAGCAGCAGCACCGCGCACAGGGGCAGGGCCAGCGCGGTGACCTGGCCGCCGAACTGGTTGAGCGTGCAGCTTAGCCAGAAGCAGCGGAAATCGGCATCCTTCAATAAGGGATCGTGACGCAGCTGGCTCAGGCTGGGAAATCCCATGTGGATCTCTGTTGATTTGGCAAGCCGGACATCATAGCAGTCGCGCTACAATCGCGAATTACGTGTCATTTCTACAAAGGGGTGTTTTATGCAATACGCAGACCTGCTGATCGAGCAGCACGGGAAAGTCGCCGTCATCCGCCTGAACCGTCCGAAAGCGATGAACGCGCTGAACGACAACATGATGAACGAACTGGGCGACGCCCTGCACAAGTTCGACGCCGATCCGGCGGTGAATGTCATTGTGCTGACCGGCAGCGAAAAGGTCTTTGCCGCCGGCGCCGACATCGCGGCAATGGCGAACTATACCTATGCGGTCGACACCTACCCGGGCAACTACATCGGCCGCAACTGGGAGCACATCCTCAATATCCGCAAGCCGGTGATCGGCGTCGTGTCGGGTTACTGCCTGGGCGGCGGCTGCGAGCTGGCGATGATGTGCGATTTCCTGATCGCCGCGGACAGCGCCAAGTTCGGCCAGCCGGAAATCAAGGTGGGCGTCACCCCGGGCGCCGGCGGCACCCAGCGTCTGCCGCGCGCCATCGGCAAGGCCAAGGCCATGGATCTGCTGCTGACCACCCGCATGATCGACGCGGCCGAAGCCGAGCGCACCGGCCTGGTGTCGCGTGTCTATCCGGCGGAAAGCGTGATGGAGGAAGCGCTCAAGGTTGCCCAGGGCATCGCCGACATGCCGGTATCGGTCGCCATGCAGATCAAGGACTGCGTGAACCAGGCCTACCAGATGCCGTTGACCGAAGCGGTGCGCTACGAGCGCCGCTACTTCCACGCCGGTTTCGGCACCCCGGCGCAGAAAGAGGGCATGTCCGCCTTCCTCGAGAAGCGCCAGCCGAACTTCGAAGGGCTGTAAGGGTCTATATGTAATGGGGCGTGAGCCCCGCCTCTTGGGCGCCGGTCACGTCGCCCAAGAGGCGAAAACGCAACAGTTGAAATGCCTCTTGCGCAAGCCTCTGCCGGTTT